>JAWABU010000001.1 GCA_038884455.1 Candidatus Thermoplasmatota archaeon
GCATCAACCACCAACACCGTCACCGGCGGCGCAATCGCCACACCAGCAACCGTAGCAGTCGGCTGCTGCGTAATACTCATAGAAGCAGCACCAGCAGCAACTACATTGAAAGCATCCGACGTCACATTACTAATACCACTCACACTGAAATTCAACCGATACCCAGTACCCGCAGTATCAATCACCAGATCATTAAACGTCGCAACACCATTCCCAGCTGTCGTCCGAGTCGTCGTACCAGAAGCAAACGAAAAATTACCATAATACGGAGCAACCACAACATTCACACCAGACACCGGATTCGAAAACGCATCAACCACCAACACCGTCACCGGCGGCGCAATCGCCACACCAGCAACCGTAGCAGTCGGCTGCTGCGTAATACTCATAGAAGCAGCACCAGCAGCAACTATCGTATAACCTACCGATAATACAGATACTGGTTCTTTGCTTGTATTAATCGATAAATTATAGGAACCAGCAATAGTCGGATTCGTGATTCCTTTTGTGAGATTTATCCAAATCTGACCACCATTGGATACGTTTATAGGCATGGTGATGTTGAGTGTGTGGTCAACGTCAACGATCGTGAAATTCGTTTCAATAGGTCTGGTCGTAGTATCATGGGAGACGGTTCCTTCCAGATACGTGTTGTTCAAAATTGTACCTGCAGGAAACGTAATGTTTACCCAATCTTCATTCAATGTTAAGCCGCCCCCGGCTCCAAGTGTAAATGCTATATTGTAGGTTGCATTTTCTGTTCCTGCAACTGGAGGAGTAACGCTGACCGTTGCAGCCGACACATCCGCAAGCGCTGTTGGCATAAAACCGACAAGCAACGCTGACATGGTTGACAACAGTAGCATAGCCGATATAAGTGGTGAAAAAAACTTGCCTGATATCTTTCTAGTTGTATTATTCATATTTTTCTCTCCTTCTCCTTCTGCCCCCTAAAAAGGGAAAATCTCTAGGTAAGAAACAAGTATTCATTTATAAAAATTTGCTTAAATCATAAAACGAAATTCTCAATGAAACTGAAATTCGTTCGGAATTCTCAAGAAGATATGCTGATACTGCAACGAAATATTTATACCACGAAACCTGCTTACTAGCTTTTGAAAATATTGTTGGGATGCAAACAAAATACTATAAGAGTGTAGTATCGAATAGTACAAAGGATGGGAAAAATTATGAGTATCGCACTCTTTAAAAAAAATAAGACACCTGAAAAAAAAATCGAAACTATGGGGACCTCAGTTGATTTCCATGTTGAAATGGTGCAGAAAGTTGATCAAATATTAAAAAATCATCCAATCTTTCAAGAACACCTCCACACCGGGGATCACACTGTTTGTTTCTCAGATACAACTTCTTTTGTTGAACAACGAATGCCTCTTGAAAAAACGATAACTATATCTAATCCCCAACTCCAACGAGAACATGAATCCCAAAGTAACCCTGAGCACGTTGAACATCATCAGACGTTAACACCGCACCAACCTACAATTCCTGAAGAATTTCAACCGGAGATTCCTGGTTCTTCTTCACCGTTTCGATTTATTTCAACATTCCCAGAAGAACTAGAGCAAAAAGACGCACTCAATCTTAATGATACTCCCCGTGTAGAAATCATTAACCTTCGTACCTTCATGAAACGTGACTTCACAAGTACTATGCTTTTGAATGACCAGCAAAATCGGCAAACTACTATTCTAAAAAAGCAGATCGAACCAAAAATACCTATAGAAAAACCATCTGATGCTCATGTTGAAGTTGTAAACATACGTGCATCGCGAAAAACCGCAGATACGATAAAAAACTGTTTTTCGGAAGCATTGCAAATGAGCGACAGCAAATCGAAGATTTTTTATTTAAACAGTAAACGACATGCTGATAAAATCTTACAAAAGTTAGAAAAGGAGCAAGCATACATCCCCATTAATCTCGAAGAAAAAGCTTTAAAACTAAAAGAACAACGCCAACAACAAGTTTCTGAGATAGCAAAGACCGACAGTGAACAAAAACAAAATGACCAAGAACGTAAGAAACTACCAAAAGAATCCAAAGAATTAAAAAAATTACGAAAACTTGAAGAAAAAAAGAAAAAACAGGAAGAAAAACAGCGGAAAAGAGAAGAGAAAAAACAAAAAAAATTGCAGCTGAAAGAAGCAAAGAAACAAAAAAAGATGAACATCGAACAAAACCCTGAGATCAAAGAACACAAAAAATCTATTGAACAGTACACGGAAAATCAGGTCGATGTTTTAGATGAAGATGTAAAACAAGTTCTTATGATTACTGATGAGCTGCTCGGCAAGCTCCCCGAGAATGTTATCGAAGATTTTGCACAGTCAAAGGATTTTGAGATTTATGAACGAGTGATGAGTAAATATAAAATCAAATCGTGACGTGTATGGGTCTTTTAGAAAAAGCATACCAGGTAAAAAAACCACAGCCTTCTGAAGAAAAAGTTTCAGAGATAGCTAAAGTAGATCACATCGTTAAGAAACCGAAAACGACTTCAAAAAAAAAGCAGAAAAAAACACAGGAACAACCACAAAAAACAGAAATCCTTCAAGAAAACACAGCTCAGGGTCTTCTTGCGAAAGCAAAACTCCAAAAAAACAAAACAGCTGAACCATCTTTAACAATCTGCCATGACGGCGGTCTTGAGATACTTGAGCAAAGTGAGGGTTATGGTTGGAAAAAGATGGGGAAGAAACGCATAGTCTTTGACCATACAACAAATACATATCGTTATGAGGTCATCGAGCCGGAATTGACAAATGATGAAGCTGAATTGAAAAAAGAACTCTCCCATCTCTTCAAAATGCTTGCAGATATTAACACATTTGATATGACGTATGAAGAGAAAGAAAAATTTTGCCTTGAGACACTAGAACGAATTATCAAAGATAACAATATCACATTTGATAAAAAAACTCTAAAAAGAAAATTATCAAGCACCGAGCAAAAACCAAAACCAGAGAAAAACAAAAAGATCAAAGAACACCAAGACAAGAAAAAATTCTTCTCATTGAAAAAACAAAAAATAGATGAAAGCGAAACATCTGGTTTTTCTGAAAATTCAAAAGATAAAATATTTTACCATATCTTCCGTGACTTTCTCGGGTATGGACGAATTGACATCCTCATGCACGAAGATGGGATTGAAGATATTTCCTGCGACGGACCGGAAACGCCAATCTTTATTCACCATCGAAAATATGAAGCAATAGATACCAATATCTACTTTGAAAGTGAAGAAGAACTCAATAATTTCGTAGTACGACTCTGCCAAATCTCAGGTCAACAAATATCGATCTATTCACCCATCATCGATGGAAAATTACCTGATGGTTCACGATTACAGGCAACCCTTGCACGAACCGTTACGAAAGGATCTACATTTACAATTAGAAAATTCAAAGAAAACCCACTCACCCCAATTGATCTTATCAAGTTTAAATCAATTTCACTAGATATGGCTGCATATTTTTGGATGGCAATCGAAAACGGAGCTTCGATTTTATTCTGCGGGGGAACTGCAAGTGGAAAAACATCAGCATTGAATGCCTTACTGTTGTTTGTTCCAGAATCACATAAAATCGTCTCCATCGAAGATACCCGAGAGGTCAACATTCCTCATAAAAACTGGATTGCAGGAACTACCCGGAAAGGATTCAACACCAGCGAAGATAGTAAAACTGGAAAGGATATCGACATGTTTGATCTAATCCGTGCGGCACTCAGACAGCGGCCACGAGTAATTATCGTCGGTGAAGTCCGAGGTCGAGAAGCATACAGTCTTTTTCAAGCAATGGCAACTGGCCATACTGCGTATGCAACAGTTCATGCAAGTACGATTCATACACTTATCCAACGATTAGAAAATCCGCCGATTTCTCTTCCCCGAGCATTACTTACCTCATTGGAAATCATCGTCTTTCAAAACGCGGTAAACATTGGGGGAAAAATGGTTCGACGGATGACGAGTGTTACCGAGATCATAAAACTAGATAGTGACACAAACCAGCTCATTTTTATGGCGCCATTTACCTGGGTTTCAAAAACAGATGACCGTTTTGAATGTAGTCGAACGAGCAAGGTTCTTAATACGATCAAACAGCAGAATGATTGGACTGATGAACAACTTGAAGAAGAACTCGACCGCCGGAAGTTGATTCTTGAATGGATGGTAAAAAAAGACATCAGGGACTATAAAAAATTCGGTGAAATCATTGCATTGTATCGGAAATTCCCTGAGAGAGTACTCGAACAGGTTTATAAGGATATGAAACCATGAAATCGACGAAGTACACACGGTTTTGTCGTCGGGTATTTTCAGGTGTTTTTGAAAAAATGAATATCAGTGAAACCAGTAAAAATCGGTTGTTAGAAAAAGCAGATATCAGCATGGTCTACCAAGAGTATTACTCTATGGTTTTGATGAATATTCTTATTGGATTTATCGCTTCGTTTTCAACAACGCTGTTTCTGTATCTGTTAGTTCCACATCCAACAACTGCACTATTGTTACTTGTAGTCACTTCTCTGGTGCCAGTGCTCATCGGTTTAATCTATATTCAGCTTCCTGCTTCAAAAGCAAAAAGTCGTGGTAAAAACATTGACCGATATCTCCCCTATGTTGCTAACTTTGTCAACACCATGTCTGCTGCAGGTATCTCTCCATCTGAGATTTTTGGCACGCTCGCAGGTATTGAACTCTATGGTGAAGTTCAGAAAGAGGCAAAAAAAATCACGACTGAGATTGAACTTATGGGTATCGATACCATTACAGCATTAAAACATGCAATTGCGATTTCTCCATCAAAAAAATTTAAAGATTTCATCCAGGGGATTATCGGTGTTATCCAATCAGGAAGTGAACTTGGGCCGTATTTCGAACGATGCGTAGAACGATATATGTTTGATGATCTCGAAGAACGAAAAAAGAATCTTGAATCTCTGGCGATTATGGCTGAAAGTTTTGTGGTAACCGTGATTGCGTTTCCATTGTTTCTGGTGATTATAATTTCTATTATGGGGCTCACTAGCGGCGGCATCTCATTTAGTTTTCTGTACATCTTGTCACTTGTGATTCTTCCAATGGCATATTTTGGTTTTTATGTAATGATGAAATCAGGAATGGGGGAATCAGTATAATGAAAAAGATTTTTGACAAACCATACGACATTAACAAGCGTTACGGGAAAGATATCACCGTTGATATCATTATCTGCGCCTCAATTGGTTTAGCAACCATATTTTTTATTCTTGGTTTTTTCGCATTGATAAAAAAGCCAATTATTCCAACAAATTTCTTTTCAGCGATTGACTATTTTGTATTTGGCGTCCTCGGATGTATTGGCCCTATTGGTTTTTATAATCATCTTAAGATGAAACGACGGAAAGAAGTTGAAGACCATCTTCCTGATCTGCTACGTGATATTGCCAACTCATCTGCATCCGGTATGACGATTTATGATTCGATACGTATAGCATCTGAAGGTGATTACGGTGGTCTCACCTCAGAATTGAAAATGATGACCGCACAGCTTTCGTGGGGCATCCCGATCAACGAAGCATTGACGAATTTTGCAAAAAGGGTGAATACCAACGAGGTTAAACGTCTTGCAATTACAATAAATAAAGCATTGGAAATCGGTGGAAACACTGCAGCAGTTTTTAACTCAGCTGCCAAAGAATTAGATCAAATTAAACGAGTTGAACAGCAACGGCGTGTCGAAATGTCGATGTACAGCATTGTTATTTTTATTAGTTTTTTTGTGTTTCTTGCAGTGATCATCGTCATCAATACGACGATTTTTTCAGCTATTTTTGATATTCAGGGGAAGATGGCTGGAAAAGCAATCGGTGGACTTCGGATTGCACAGATTGATCCCACCGCGGTTCGTGATATGTTTTTTACGTTTGTGTTCGTACAGAGTATGGGCGGCGGATTGCTTGGTGGTTTTATGATGGAGGGAAATATCTCTTCAGGTATCCGCCAGGCGTTTATCCTCGTACTTGTCTCGCTAGCAGTGTTTAAAATCATGTTTTAAGAGTCTTTTTCCATTCTGACAAAATGTCACAGAATCCTTATAAAGGAGAAGTGCCAGAAGAATATATAAGGTTGGGTGAGATGGTAGATAGCATGATTCGTGCTAACAATATAGCTGAGTCAGAGATTATTGCTGCAATGCTTTTACTTATTATTGCCGTCGTAGCAGCAGGTGTAATCTACAATCAAGTACTCCCAGTACCACTCCCACCAAAAGAACCAAACGTTCATCTCGTCGGATACGTAACGAGCGACGGAACTGCAATCATTGAACACATGGGCGGACCCTCTCTATCAAACTATGAAATCTATGTCGATGGTGAACTTATCTACAAATCCACGGGATCACCATGGGAGATCGGAGGTAAAACACCTCCTTCACTCCTCCCAAGTCTCACCAACCCTGACGACAAAGTACGAATCACCGTCTATACCTATACAAATACGGGGACAAAAACCGTTGTCTTCGAAGGGATTCTCGAAGGACGTGAACAAAAAGAACCAGACACACCAGCATTATACTCGATGCCCATCTCCACCCTTCGAACCAACAGTCCTGACGAAGATATAATCTGTTATTACCATTTTGTACATCCAACCATCAACCCAATAACCTACATCTACAATTGGATGCTGAAACCAAGCGGAGGACAATTTAAACCATTCGCTCAACTGATCATGCCGTTTGACACGTTTGATAGAACACAAACTCGTGATTACTCAGGAAATGATAACCATGGAGCAATTGCAGATGCCATATGGACCAGCATCGGTCGTGTCGGTGGAGCATATCAATACTCTGGGAATCACTACATTTCGTTTCCCTATTGTTTCGATGATGAGTACCTTGGAAAAATTACTCTTGAGGCATGGATAAAAACCAGTACTTCATCAGGAACTATACTTTCGTTCAACCGTGAAAAATACCTAGAACTTGCAATATCTGATGGATTTGTCAAATGGACCACGAAAGCAGCCGATGGCATCAGTGATATCCTTGGAAACACCAGAGTCGATGACAACCTTTGGCATCATATTCTGGTCACCTACAATTCGGTTACAGGTAACGGTGCAATTTACGTCGATGGATTACTCGACATACAACAACGAATGCACCTCCCAGGATCAGCGCTGGGCACCGGAGAAACACCTATTGGATATATCGGGAAAGGATACGCTGCAGAAAACAGAAAAAACCTGTTTTCAACAGATTTCGAAAATCGAGAAGAACGAAATTATTGGAGTGAAGACACCTCAGGAATTATGACCTCAGTGTATGACAACGTTGACACCGCAGCAAGCAATGTTGACGGTGTTGCAGACAAAGGTAGTGAAAGTAACTTTCCCAATGCCCAGAGCATCTCCGTTGACAACAATGTCATGACCATCCAAGAATCAGATCAAGATGCAGGCACAAGTATCCTAGGAAAAAATTCAGGAAGCGGATCCTCATATGTCACCATCAACGGAAATCAAATGTACGGCCAGGTGTTTACAGCAACATCAACAGGAGAAATCTACCAGGCAACCTTTTATGGAAGGTCAAACACCGGGACACGAAATGCAAAAATCATCATCTGTGATTCCTCAGGAAACATTCTCCCCAACGGCATCAGCACCTCATTTTCAGTCAGTTCAACAGCAGGAAATAAAATCGGAACCTGGCCAGCAGGGTCACGACCGATTGTCACCAATGGTCAACCCTACTGGATCATGGTAATAACCGATGCCAATGCTCTCTATCTGTACTACTCATCAACATCAGGTGGATTCAGCAAAATAGATACAACAAATAGTTATTCTTCACCGACCAATCCAACCGATGCCACAACAGGAACATACAATTACCGCGTCTTATACGCCGATATCAACAACCTCAAATATCAAATCGACTTTGAATATCAATGGACATCAGCCACATACACCATTGTCAATAAAGAAATATGCATCTATGTTACCTCACACACCGGTTCTGAACACCTTCAAGTAAATTACTGGACCGGGTCAATGTGGTCTCCATTAGGAACAATAACAACTACAGGCTGGTCGAATTTTACCGCAACAGGACTTATCTCCTCAGTTTATACCATCCAGTTCAAAGGAACCTCAGAAACAACCGATGCATCACAAGACCGCTGGGATATCGACGTTATCCTCCTCCACCTCTGGGCAGATCAAGGCATCTTTGACATCTTTCCATCAGCAATGATCAATCCCCATAGCGGTTCAAACTCTCTGGGAGGAACCGGTGATTTCGATCCATACTCTACCGCATTTAACAGAAACCCCATCGATGTTACAGGGTACGATGATATCATCATCTCATTCTGGTATAGCTACAAACAATTACAAACATCTGATTCCTTTGGTGTATATTACCGAGATGGTACAACATGGGTTCCGTTGTTTCAATTAAGTACTCCGCAACCAGGAGAACAACAAACCCCATGGATAAAAGTAGAAGCAATAGTACCTGATACTATCGACTCAGTGGTACTCCAATTCAGATGGACAAGCTCATCTCCAAATGCCTATATCGTCATTGATGATCTTGAAATAACCGGTATCCCAACAGGTGAAGAGAAAAACTTCATCGGACTTATTGATGAACTCCGCATCTACAATCGAATTCTTTCTTCAGAACAAATCTATCAGAACTACCTCAACCAAAAAGATGGAACGACGTTAAAAAACGTTATCGTAGCTGAAGAAACAAGTCTTGGTCAAACCTGGAAATGCATCGTCACACCAAATGATAGCACCCAAGATGATGCTTCCACCGAATCAGACATCCTGTACCTCATAAGCTATGGAGGAGGATAACAATCATGATAAAAAAAATACCGCATGTACTTCTTCTCATGATCTGCATGCTAGTAATAGTACATAGTATGATGCCACTAAAAACAGTTCATGCAGGAACATACAATGGTGCAGATCTTGCTGCTGCAATCCTTGTTGATCCAGCAACCCTCATCAGCTCATCGTACACTGATACTGATTCCAGCGGAACCAGACAAGCATGCGTATCAACCGGTCTTGGCATCATACAACCAACCCATGGCTCGTCATTTGTACTCTTAAGTACCGGCATCGCAGGAATCTACCCAGTAACATCGAATGGATTAAATCCTGGCAGTGAACGAGGAAACTGGTTCCGAGGAGGACAATACGGAACTCCACGAGATCGTGCAACACTCACCTTAACGTTGCAAGTACCAGCATTCATGCATTATCTCTACTATGACGTTCAGTTTTTCACCACTGAATACCCTGATTATCTCAACAGCCAGTATAACGATCAGCTAACCATAACTGTCCAATCACCATCCCAAGGAACCACAACATATATCATCAACGTCAACGGTGGTGACTTTGTTCTCAATGCAAACGACATACTGGGAAGTGGATTTGATGTGTTTGCAACGAGCGGCAATCCGAGCGATGTTGACTGGCTAACTACAACACCAATTCCTGGCGCAGCTGATGCAGGTGCAACAGCGCTCACCGGTCGAGAACACCCAGTATCACCAAACGAACAAATCACAGTTACCTTTGATATCGTTGATGTCGGCGACAATCAATTTGACAGTACCGCATTTATTGACAATCTCCATTTCACTGGTTTTGCCCAGGCAAACCTCATCGCACGAAAAACCGTTGTTGATCTCAACGGTGATGAACCGGAACCTGGGGATATCCTCGAATATCGAATCACCATCAGTAACATTGGAACTGCACCGCAAACCAACAACCCTGGATATGAATTTGAAGATTTAATCCCACAATTCACCACCTATATCCCAGGTTCAGCAACAAAAAGCTCGGGAACAATAGCATATAGCGCATCTCAGAACAAAATCACCTGGGATGGTGGTATCCCTGCACAAAGTAGTGTCATTTTAACCTTCAGAGTTCAGATTAATCAATCTCTTGCTGATGGAACAATCATCTCAAATCAAGGAACGGTATTTTGGGATAGTAATGAAGATGGAATCAACGACAAAACAGAACTCAGTGATGACCCAAACGTTGATGATGGAATCGACATTGATGGCGATGGCGACACTGGTGATGATGACCCAACCATCGTCATCGTCTCATCATTTGAAGTACCCGTACAACTCATAGAAAACTTTGCAAATGATCCAACTGGTGAAAAAGCAACGCAAAGCTACGAGGACATACTCTGGTTTGAAACAACGACACAATCGATCCAAAGTGCATTTTCGGTTGCTGGTGATTACCACTATCACACGCCAAAATCCTTTAAAACAAAACTGCGAAGCTCAACCGGCTTTGAATACTGGAATTATTCACTGCGTGCATTAAACTGTGATGTCACTGCATGGGAAATTTGGTTTGCCTGTGGAAACACCAGTGAACCCTATGATTTATACCTTGAGTTCAAAAACACTGCAGGGACAACCATTGCAAAAATCAAAATACTCTACAGCAATGAAGGAACTGAACTGCCCTTAGAGTATCTTGCAAAAATATACTACCTGGCACCAGGGAACACGTGGATACAACTGAACTCCAAATTCACTAACGGTGCTCTATATGGAGGAGTTCTCGGTGACACGTGGTGGTATAAACTAAGAATTGAAAGAACCAGCAACGAACAAATCACCTACAAACTCTATCAAAGCAACCAAGGAGTTGTTGACGATCGCACCTCAGGAACTCTGGGTACACCATTCTCAGATCTCAGCAGCATCAAATGGAGTACTACAGCTGATCCAATTGTTTGTCCCATCTTTTTCTGGGATGATCATCTCCTTGAACTCCAACCACGAAACTAATTCTTCTTCTTTTTTAGGTTCCTGGTTTTGTTCGATCAGTCTCAAAAAACGTATACTCATTAATCTGCTGCTTCAGATTGTTATACATCTGAACTTGTTCTTGATACAACACCAGAGTTTCATTAAACAGCACAAGCAACATAGAAACATTCGCCGTAGCACCTATCGACAGATTTTCGGCGATCTGTCTGAGGTAATTACTTGCATTGTATCGAAGATACGTAATATTTTTTCCCGCATCAGCAAACTGCACATAATATCCTAACACTTCAAGGTATTTTGCTTTCGAAGTATAATTCTGCGCTTTGACAAATCGTGGTCTAGATTCACCAAACCGAGTATAGGAATTCCAATAATTCTGCAGTGCATTCGAACAATTCTCAATACAGTTATCAATTGTTTCATTCCGAGATGATGAATTCAGTGTAACCAGCGCAGTACTATACCAATACAACGCAAAATCAAAATAATAATTACCGACCTCTCGAGCCTCACGAGCCGCATCCATCTTTATCGACCCTTGGAGGAAAAAATCAGTGAAATTTTCATTGGTACTCGTAATCGTCGTAATCTCTGTTGCATGCTCAATTCTAATCGTATCAATGGTCGACCGATTGACAATATCAGCAACAAAATAAGTAATAATAATCGCACCAATCATAATCGACACAAGCATAATAAACATATTTTTTGTAAATTCACGAGCCATAGCTACCTCACCATCATTGTTTACTAGCATCATAAGCATCAACTAGCTGCTTATAAAATCATCTATCAGCTCATCAAAAGATTAAAAAAAGAGCAGGGTTTTACCCTCCTCTGCAATCAACCACTTTTTACAAGTGTTACAAAAAACCCTGCCCCGGTAGTGTAGTGGCCTATCATGAAGCCCTGTCGAGGCTTCGACCTGGGTTCAAATCCCAGCCGGGGCGTTCCAACTCTTCTATACCAGATAGAACTGTCTTCGAATTTTGAGAAAAACTGATGTGATGTATTATCCTTGTAGTATCACCACGAGAATTTTCTTGATCAACACCACAGATCCAACCTGATGCTGATCTGCGTCATACAACCGTGCAGATAACTCATAAAAACCTGACGGAATACTGAGATTTACGATTGCACCATCAGAAACATTCGTATCCCAGCAGGTATACGTTTTTTTAAGAAACTGTTGCGTTGCAACAAACTCAACAGCAACAGCATTGTCAGGAATTTCTGCAGCAGCACATACTAAAACATTGAAATCAACTACAACTGCAACACCAAGACGAGTAAGCAGGTGTACGGGTCCGATTTTATCATGGTTCGTAATATAAAGATACCCAATTTGATAGATCCCCTTCTCCGAACAACGCACAGTTCGACGATCAATACCCCGAAGCCCTGCCTGATCAACACTAATCACCAAAATATCATATGTTTCTCCATACGACGCAGAAAAACTGGTGTCAAACCATTTGATTTTCTCTCCAGTATATGTTGCATTGAACAGTATATCACTCCCACGTCTGATCTCAATGCGTTGTATCCCAGATCCAGAAGCATATTCAGTTACCGAACCATTAATTCGAATTAACCCTTGAAATACCAGTTCAGGAGGTTTCACAATTGTGACCATCGGAGGACTTCGGTCAAGCGCAATATTTGTTATCACATGATGCGGTGTTTCTTCATTCTCAGCAGTATCCTTTGACCAGTACTCAATCATATTATCAGGCCGTTCAGACGTAATAAACGGCGGGTTTGCTGGATCATACACCTTTGTCTCACCTTGGTTCATCCGATAGAACGTCGTGATATTACTTGGAGCTGAATCATTATCAGACACCACAAACGTACATCGAATTGGTTTGGTATACCAATTATTACTCCCATCAGGAACCGCAGGGTCGAACAAAATCTGAGTATGTGGCGGTTCCATATCTGCATATCGATACCAGCTGATATTCCATGCGTCAACAACAGGTGAGCTTGTTGGTACGGAACGGGTAAGCGTTGCACGAAGTCTGCAGCTCCGCTCCGACATCGCTGATAAATCCTCACCGGGATTCACATCTGCACGTAAAACAACAGTCCCATCAGCATTCAAAATATCAAACCGGACAACACCAACTGGAACTGTATATGCTGCAGAAAAACGATGCCAGCGAATAAACTCACTATCTGGAGTGATCACCGTTGATGTAACCACTGCATTGGTAATCAGTTTATACTCCTCTCCAAGAGCATAACTGACAAATGGTGATCCGACCTTCTGGGTGATACTCCACACCGATCCAAATGCATCAGCATACAATGAAACCACATCTCGCTCATCCTCCCAAATACAGAAAATATTACCCTCACCGACTGCAAGATTATTCCAATCAACATTCTGCGACGACCCATCAGTCAGCTGCACCTCAGCACCATGGATAACTCCTGAAGATGAGACAAGTTTTCCCCAAATCCCAGTACTTCCCCCAAGAATGCTATCATACGAAACAAAAAACATACTGTTAAAAAACGGCACAACATCAGTTCGAATGTTACTCGTTCCCGGTGTTATAATAAAATTCGTGATCACTGTTGCACCATTCACATCAAGGATTTTCCCCCAGATATTACCATCGTAACTCGAACGAACTGTAGGATCAACACTGATATCAGCATCATTCCACGTTACCAGATACCGCTGGGAAACCGGATTGTAAACAACCGCTGGGAAGATATGATCAACCGTCGAACTACCAGTAGCAATCGATATCGTTGAACCATTTTGTACTGGTTGTCCTCCAGGACCTGTTGGAGAAAAACGTCTTGCCTTCAAACTAAACGGTCCTATCTGAGGATCATACCCATCTTCATAGACAACGAAAAAATTCCCCTGTTCATCAGAACATACCCATGGATCAGACTGACAATGCACTTCCCCAGGGGTGACACAAAACTCAACATAGGACGTCCCACTGGGAAAATAGATTTTCCCCCAGATGTCATAGTTATCAGCACCAGCCCGTGCATCCTCCCATACAACCATAAAGCGATTCGTTCTAGCATCATAGCACACATGCGGATCATACTGCCCGCCATCAGCATTGCTACAAATTGTAAATCGCGAAAGCACGGTTCCATTGAGTGCGACAAAAGCTCCTTTGATATCTGATTTAAATCGATCAGCAATTGTTGCTGGATTTTCCTCCCAGCAGACAAAAAATTTACCAGCGCCATATGCAATCGATGGGTTCTCTGCATGATACGAAGTATCATCAGGTCGTGAAATTCTGATATCTCCGGTTTCTTTTGGTGGCTGCGGATTTGATCCATTCACATCAAAGGTTCTACCTAGGATCACTGAAGGAAGCGAACGTTCGAGATAATAACCAAGATCCTCGGGTCCAAGTCGTTCCTCCCAAGCGGTCAGAAAACGTCCGCCGCCATAGGCAACATCTGGATCCCATGCTCCTTCATTTTCATTTTTATACGAGATCATAACATCAGGTTGCGTGAGGTCCTGCCACGTGAACACACTATTAAAATTTCCTTGATCAACCGCAGTTGGATTTCCATAAAACAAATACATCGTTATGGTTTGCTGCGGAGCGATATATGGAATTAACACGAGGACACGTGCTGAAACACCCATAGTTCGCTCTAAAATCCAATACTCATAGGAAATTCCCTGAGCGTTTGTAAAACGAAGATCATCATAATCAGTCTGCATGTCAGAATCATAGGGAATATTCAGCTCAAGAACATAGTTATGAAGACCAACCAACCCGGTATTTGTAATATTGATGGGACGCATTCGCGTAAACGATGGATTCGTCCAAGCTGCATACGTATTCTGCATTGTGATAACTCCTGCTGACGTATCAATTGAACAGTTTCTCGTCAAACCAACATCGATTCGACCAGTATCAAAAAAATCATCGTGCCATACAACTAAGGAACCACCACGATCCTGAAAACCTCTAGAAAGCATCGTCGTTTCCACAGATCGAATCTGGGCTACTGACAAAAGCATTCCCAGACTAAGGAGAACGGTACTGACAATTGTTCTGAGTTTTATTTCCCCCATGTTTTCCTCATTCTCTTCTTTTTCAGAGAACTGCTTAATTTTTTTACGGCCAGGGCACTGTATACCACTGATGTTTCCATAAGATCTGCAACGTCCAATCACCCGGCAGTGGAGTGTCACCAAGAATCCAAATACGAATCAATTGTCCATTCTGAGCATGCCATTGAATCGTCCGAGTAATATCAATAAAATTCTGACCACTCAGTCTGAATCCATACCAATAATTACCACTCTGTGAAGGGTCAAAACCAGCCTCAAGGTTGAACTGATCACCAACCGGTTGACCAAACGTATGAATCGTCACATATCCAGTTTCCTGTAACGACCAGGTAAATTTTACCTTTCGATTTGCAAAAAACGAAACAGACCCCTGGAGTTTAAATCCTGGTGTTGTTGTGTTTACAAAAGTCACTGCAACATTTTTATTTACCTGCAACTCCAGCATCCCTGATTCACCAATGTTCCATGTTGCGGCAATACTCAACAGATCACTATCAACATGTACCGAAATATCAACTGCATCTAAGGAAAGAATACGACCTGACCACTGCAAATTTCGAATCTGATTCCCAACCTTATCCCAAGAAATCATGAGATGATCACTGGTTTGTATCCCAAGACCAAACCTCAGCATCAGACTTCCTTGATCATGCACGGTAAGCGTAGTATACAGCAGCTGATCACCACCGGTAATCACCGAAAGAACACCATGATTGTTCTGCGCATCAGGAAGATCCCAGACAAGCTCAGTATGATTGTTTTTTAACTCCAACGTATTTGTAATTGTCCATCCTGCATGACTTACAGAAAACGTCACCGTTGGTTCGCCACCAACTGCAGTACTCCGCATCATAGTAATATGACCTCTTCGATCAGATCGGTTGACATCCCATGCTATTTGAACAAACGTCGTACTCAGTTCAAGTGTTTTTGAAAACACCCAATCTTTGTACTGAATCGTTGTCGTAGAAAGCAATGACGCCTCAGGGCTACGTTCAAGAGTTATCATTCCCGTCCCCTGTAAAATCTTAATATCCCATGAAAGTTTTACAAATGCACATGCAAGAATAAACGTTTTTGTCACGGAAACCTCACCAAAACGCAACCCTACATCGAGCGTTCGCGGTTCATCGTAATCCCGTACAATATGAATATATCCAGTTCCTCCTGCAACATCAATAAAACTGTCACATCGAATCATCTTTGGCACCTGCGTGATTCGCATAAACGGTTCATACACCCCAGAGAAATACAAACCAAGCTCTTCAACATCAGACGACATATTCAGTTCAGCGAAACTTTGTGCAGACAGATCACCAAGCACACCCAATTCAAGACCCCATGCTGCATGAATGCGCTGTGGGAGATTACTGACTGCAAAACAAACAAGTGTACCATTTTGCTCTGAATCAAGGCTATAAGAGATGTCATATGGCCGATCTGACTCATAGAGAAACTCTCGAGATCCAAGAATAGTTAAATCAAACTTCATGTAACTTGGCAACGGGTCGATCACAAATCGCTGAATAATAGCATCAAGAATACCGCCCTCTGCACGAAATGAAATTCTTGTTGACACACCAGCGCTTTTGCCGAACTCATATGAAATGGTTGCCTGTGTAGGAACCGCGGTGATCGTAAGTTCAGTTGCAGGATCAAATTCAACAGAAAAACATCGAGAAAACACTTCATGACCCTCACCATCAACAGTCGTATACTGGGTAAAAAACGTTACCTGGGAACCAGTCTCAAGAGAATCAGGTTGTATTATTAATCGAACAACCCGGGGATCATCAAGATGCTCTCGGCCGACAAAAAACGATGTCGTCACCTTATTGATACCATCTCCAACCGCAGTGGATCGATACCCAATTTGCGTACTGAAAAAAGGATTATTCTTGGTATCAAGCTCACCACCGGAAAGAAGGACAAACGGAAAACGAACCTCTAACGAAGCCTCATAATTTTTCGACGTATCACAGCTGGTTTCAAGATGAAATCTCGTTTCAATAACATTCTCAGAATTCTGTGTTATCTTTGTTCGGGTGAAACGCAGCTCAACAGCTGTATCATCTTTTGACTGCATACTTGTAAGAAAACGCTTCGTTTCACCAGTTGTAAGCATCGAGTTAAAATCAGCGATTCCGAGATTCAACGGTGTCCTAAGCGTCATACCATTATCATACCGAGTATTGATCCACACGCCAAAATCATCACGACCTATTTTGACAAACAAGACTTTTATCAAATCGCGAGCACATTCTTGATCTTGATCATCAAAACCATACACCCGAATCGTATACAACCCAGATGAAAGCCCCAGATCCATTGAAAAACCATTAATAGTGTTATAATCCCATCGTTCAGTTTTCCACCCTGTTGCCATCTGCGTTGCCTCAAATCGTACATGATGCACATCGACTGATTCAGTGTCAATAGTAAGACTCCGACCGACAACCACAGCAAGACCAAGATGAAAGATATTCGGTAACTTCATCGGGCGAAGACGAAAAAGATACAACTGACCAGCGACAGGATATGTAATTACAAGTGATGACTGCAAACCTACGGTTGCAGATCGTTGAGATTGCACAACAATTGGTTGTTCTGGTTGATCAGAAAGCAATTCATATTGAGTGAGATGAAAAACAGCAGCGCGATACGGCGTAGAAAACATCAAAAAAACCAAACAGAATAGTATTCCTCCTACTACCCTCTTTTTCATGAATCATTCACCTCTTCGTATGCTCCAGAGAGGTATCCCTCTAAAAAATTAACTCTCTTCACATATATATTAGGTGAAACAGGTATTTAACATTTATGTAAAAAACAGGATTTTTCAGCAATCTGTGAAATCCTAACAGCGCAAACATGCAGAAAAAACATCAAAAATTACCTCAAGAAAAAGATACACAACTCATGCAAATACTATAAGATTTGTAAGAGTGGTTTGACAGCGTACCAGGAGCCAATAGATTTCAAGCAGTGAAGCTTACCCCATAAGGTTCCCGAAGGAACCAAACGAGGCTCTCCACCTAGTCTAAAGGTTCCAGCCCTCTTCAGAGGGTAGTCTTCCCATGGGTTCTCACACCATAGTACCAAAGATTACGCAGGTAGGCTTAACTGCCGGGTTCGGGATGGGACCGGGTGTTTCCCCACCGCTTTGACCGTCAAACCACTGCTACTCTGAATGTATGAAATCACATGCAACCTGTTTAACGATTGAGCCAGATGATGAGCGATTAGTAACTATAGGCTGAACATGTCGCCGAAGCTTCATGCGTACACCTTAGTCCTATCAACCGAATCTTCTATTCGGGCTCTATGATGGCTCGTCTCAGGGTGGGTTTCATGCTTAGATGCTTTCAGCATTTATCCCTTACAGCGTGGCTACCCAGCACTGCCTTGTCAGACAACTGGTAAACTAGAGGCTGCAGACCCTTGTTCCTCTCGTACTAAAGGGTCTTTCCCCTCAACCATCAACGCTTCTAGAAGTTAGCAACAAACCTGTCTCACGACGGTCTAAACCCATCTCACGATCCGCTTTAATGGGCGAACAACCCCACCCTTGGCAGCTGCTGCACCGCCAGGATGCGAAGAGACGACATCGAAGTAGCAAGCCTCCAGGTCGATATGGGCTCTTGCTGGAGACGACTCAGTTATCCCCGGGGTAACTTTTCTGTTATCAATCACCCTCACAAATAAGGTAGATTGGTTCGCTAGGCCCTACTTTCGTAACACGAATTGTTATTGATCCAATTCGTGTAAAGCCACCTTTTACCCTTGCATTCTACAGGAGATTTCTGAACTTCTTGAGGTGACCTTTGGGCGCGCTTGATACCTTTTCGAGCGCGTGGCGCCCCACCCAAACTACCCACCTATCGGTGTTCTTTTGCAAGTTAGTTGTACGGTCAAAGTAGGGTGGTGTCCCATTGGCGCCTCCACCTGAACTAGCGTCCAGGCTTCGACGGCTCCCACCTACGCTGCACAACCAAAACCGTACAACAGCGACAGGCTGTAGTAAAGCTCCACGGGGTCTTCGCTTCCTTCTAGAAGGTACTGGACTGTGCGCCAGTAAGTCAATTTCACCGGCTTCCAAGCGGGGACAGTAGCGCTCTCGTTAAGCCACTCATGCAAGCCGCCAATTAAGCGGCAAGGTATTACGCTACCTTAAGAGGGTCATGGTTACCCCCGCCGTTTAGCGGTCCTTCGCCCCATTGAAATAGGTTTTCAGATACCGCCACTGGGCAGGATTCGGCGACCATACACATCCTTTCGGACTTGCGGTCTCCTACGTTTTTATTAAACAGTCGGAGCGCCCTAGTCACTGCGACCTGCTTTCTGCAAAGCAGGCACCCCTTCTACCGAAGGTACGGGGCCAATTTGCCGAGTTCCCTCGCCAGGATTAAGCCGATACACCTTAGCTTTCTCAGCTAGGAGCACCTGTGTCAGTTCTCGGTACGGATCGTCAAATTACATCTCATATTTTTTTTCACGGGCACTTGGGCTCGATTCAATCCGTCTAAAAACGACAGACCATTCACGCCTTGATCTGGTTCTCACCATAACGGTACTCCCCAGATTTATCTCGCTTAGACAGACAGACAAGTCTGCAAAATCTACCCACATGCGTCAAAATATGAGCAAATATTTGACGAGTACAGGAATATTAACCTGTTTCCCATTCGGCAACGTCGATTAAGGGTTGCCTTAGGACCGACTAACCCTCGACTGATGAACATCGTCGAGGAAACCTAGTCCTTTCGGTGGTAAAGATTCTCACTTTACTTTTGATGCTACTCTTGCCAGGATTCTCGTTCGAACGCGGTCCACTTGACCTTACAGCCAAACTTCTACCCGCGCACGACGCCCCCCTACCCAATCACCTTGTAGGTGTGCTTATGTATCGGTGGTTACCTTAGCCCCGTCCATTTTCAAGGCATATAACCTCGACCAGTGAGCTGTTACGCTTTCTTTAAAGGATGGCTGCTTCTAAGCCAACCTCCTGGTTGTCTGAGGATATAAACACTCTTTAACTATCACACTTAGATAACACTTAGGGACCTTAACACAAGGTTGGGTTGTTTCCCTTATGGACACGAAGCTTACCCCACGTATCCTCACTACCCTGAATCTACGATGATTACGCATTCGGAGTTCAACAAGGTGCCGAGGAATTTCTTCCCCTAAGCACCCAATTGGTGCTCTACCGCGCAATCCATCTCATCAGAGATCTACCTGCGAGTAGTTTCGGGGGGAACCAGCTATCCCCAGTCTAGATTGGTCTTTCGCCCCTATACGCAGCTCATCCGAACGATTTGCACATCAGCACCGGTTCGGTCCTCCACCCCATTTTCATAGGGCTTCAACCTGGCCACGCATAGATCGATTGGCTTCGGGTATCGTGGTAATGACTACAGGCGAGCACACCTTGTCCCTCGTTGCCTGCGGACATTTGCTTTCGCTACGGCTCCAGATTCTCCATCTTTAGCCTCGCCATCACCAGGAACTCCCTGGCTCGTTTTTCAAAACGAACGATAAGACATTGCTCCACCAACTAAGTTGGTTTCGTCGCTTTCATGCCATTATCAGTCTGTAACCATTTGATTTCATGCTCTTTGCACCTCCCGCAAGGGGTACTTTGCAACGTTCACTCGCGCTACTATTGCGCTATCGGTCTCGAGGAGTATTTAGGGTTGGAAGTTTATGCCTCCCATATTCACACGCGATTTCCAGCGCATGCTACTCTGGATACCTAGAAATCTCCCACTAGCTTACTCCTACAGGACTATCACCCTCTCTGGTGCCTCGTTCCAGAGGACTTCGGATTCCCTAGTTTGGGAGTAAATAGGTCCAAACTCCACATCTCCCTATATTCATCATATAAGGATTCGGTTTGCCCTGTTGGGTTTTCGATCGCCTTTACTCACCCAATCTCAGTTGATTTCTTTTCCTCTGCCTACTAAGATGTTTCACTCCGGCAGGTTCCTTTTCGCTGATGCGAATACCGTCAAAGACGGTAGGATGTCCCATTAGGTGATCTCCGTATCAAAGGCTCCTTGCGCCTACACGGAGTAATATCGCGGCTTGGCACGACCTTCATCAGCTACTCGAGCCGAGCAATCCACCAAATGGCGTAGCACTGGCTCAATTTACGTCCAGGTTGCATATGCACCCATTACCAAACAACATCATCATTATTCTGGTAATGGAACGTTCATCGACACAAACAACCACATGTCTAGACATGCGGCGGTCTCCGTTCTTATCAACTTATGTGCATTTCACACAAGCTGACGTTGAATTTCATGAGAGTATCTTTTTTAGGAAAATCGCAATGGACCGGATGGGATTTGAACCCATGGCCTCCTGCTTGCAAAGCAGGCGATCTTCCGCTGATCTACCGGCCCTTTCTATAATATAACTATCTATATTATATTAGGAGCCGATGGAATTCAGTTACCCTTAATATAGTTTTCTTTTTGATCGACGTGCGATTTTTCAGTGTCTACTACATCTGCCGTTATTTTCGTAGGAGGTGATCCATCCGCAGGTTCCCCTACGGATACCTTGTTACGACTTAACCCCGCTCACTAAGCCTAAGTTCGAATGTAGCAAGAACCACATCCTTACTCAGACCCAATTCGCATGGTTTGACGGGCGGTGTGTGCAAGGAGCAGGGGCATATTCACCGCGGAATGTTGATCCGCGATTACTACGGATTCCACCTTCATGAGGGTGAGTTACAACCCTCAATCCGAACTAAAACTAGGTTTCGGGATTGCCTTCACCTTTCGGTGTCGGAGCCCATTGTCCTAGCCTTTGTAGCGCGCGTGTAGCCCGGGGGATTCAGGGCATACTGACCTACCGTTGCCCTCGCCTTCCTCTGACTTATCGCCAGCGGTTTCTCTAGTGTGCTTCGTCAGCGAACCGACGAATTGCAACTAAAGATGAGGGTCTCGTTCGTTGTCTGACTTAACAGAACGCCTTACGGTACGAACTGACGACGGCCATGCACCACCTCTCGGAAAATCAGGCAAGGTCATCAGCCTGGCCTTCATATAACCGTCGCCCCCGGTGAGTTTTCCGGCGTTGAATCCAATTAAACCGCACGCTCCACCCGTTGCGGTGCTCCCCCGCCAATTCCTTTAAGTTTCAGTCTTGCGACCGTACTTCCCAGGCAGCTCGCTTAACAACTTCTCTCCGACACTAGCTGGGCTCGAAGCCCGGCTAACATCAAGCGAGCAGCGTTTACACCCTGGACTACCGGGGTATCTAATCCCGTTTGCGCCCCAGGGCTTCGTCCCTCACCGTCAGACCTGTTCTAGCTAGACGCCTTCGCCACCGGTGGTCCCCCGAGGATTACAGAATTTCACCTCTACCCCCGGAGTACCTCTAGCTTCTCCCAGTCTCAAGTCCCGCAGTCTACCCGGCATTCGTATCGTTAAGCGATACGATTTACCCAGGCATTTACAGAACCGGCTACGGACGTTTTAGGCCCAATAATAGTGGCCACCACTTGGGCTGCAGGTATTACCGCGGCGGCTGGCACCCGTCTTACCCAGCCCTTACTCTCTCTGTTTTTTAGACAGAGAAACAGCTAACACTTACGTGCTAGCACTTGGGATCCCCTCGTCGTGCTTTCGCACAGTGCGAAGTTTTCGCGCCTGCTGCGCCCCGTAGGGCCTGATATCGTGTCTCAGATATCATCTCCGGGTTATCGCTCTCACAACCCGTATCCGTCGAAGGCTAGTCAGGTCGTTACCCTGACTACAACCTGATAGTCCGCGGACTCATCCTTAGGCGCCGAAGCTTTCAATTTAAGTGCATTCCAGCATCCTAAATCTATGGAACGTTATCCTCAGTTTCCCGAGGTTATTTTCCACCTAAGGGCAGATTATCCACGTGTTACTGAGCCGTCAGCCGAGGGCCGAACCCTCACGACTCGCATGGCTTAGTCGAATCCCAATAGCGGTGACCTACGGCAGGATCAACCGTAGTCTCGCACACTATTATTATTGTCCTATACAACTTTATTTGAATTTGGCAGGTGTAGTAAATATCACCAAATTGCACGTCAATCGTCGGGTTTAAGAGTGCGCAAGTACCCTCTTAAGATACTTGATTTTCTTAAACCTCCACATCCATATGTTGCCCAGATGTGAAACGACCTACTCACAGACAATACAATACTGTACTCTTATAGGTCAACCGGAATAATCCGGGCAGGTAACTAATTGAGGTAAACACACCGAATAGAATTATGATATATAAATCTTACACTGACTTGGCCTGCGATGTTCAGTGCTCATACGTCTATTAAGCTATCACTAGTAGTTTATATCAATTTTAAGAGATTCAAGGTTTTCATCAAACAAATCCTTTCAATGATTTTCTTGAAAATAATCACTAACTAATGTCTCTGTAAAAATTAGATGAAAAAAACCAAAAACCTCAAAGTGAGAAGCAGTATGATACCAAACGAAGAACTACGAGTTATAGATATTGAATAACTTCTGTTATCCGAGGATTACGGATACCTTGTCGTCGTATTGGCACAATGGTTTCAAGGAGCTGAAGTTCTGAAGCATATCCCTGAAAACGATCGTTAAACCGTTCAACAAATCGTTTTGCTGTGACGATACTATCTGCTTGGAAGGTAAAAATGCCGTCAACACATCCATGAACATATTCAATGTTTTCAATGCGGATTTGTCCAGGTGGGAGAAGATCATCTAACTGTGTGTTCATAATTTCATTGAGTACTTTATCATCAAGTGGCTTTGTCGTTCTTTTCATTAGCATGATAAAATGTTTTCTTTCAGAATACTCGTCGTCGACCACGGCAGAATATCCCCAAATGACTTTTTCTCGTTCCAGTTTTTTAATGATACGCCATACTTTCTGATGTGAAAATTTACATTTTTTTGCGATGACATCAATGCTTTCTTTCGCCTCAGTTTGAAGAACATCAAGTACTTTTTTTCATCTTGATGTATCTGTCTACTACTACTTCGTCCCATATATTTTCCCCACGATTTCGTTTTTGGAACAGTATGGACTGGGCGGGATTTGAACCCGCGGCCTCCGCCTTGCGAAGGCGGCGATCTTCCGCTGATCTACCAGCCCTCAGCGAGATTGCACGGCAAGGTAAGGAGGCATCTCTATTTGATTGTTTCTCTTTTTTATTTACAGGTGACCAATGGTCTGTTTTTTGCTTTTTTTAACGCTTCAACAACAGCAAGTTTTTCCCCCATCATAAATTTTTCAAGGGCACCGCCACCAGTACTGACATGCGATATTTTTTTATTGAGTTGAAGTTGTTCAAGTGCAGCAACCGTATGACCACCACCTGCTATCGAAAAAGCTTTTGATTCCGCTATAAAGGTGAATATTTCTTCAGTGCCTCTGCGGAAGAGTTGGTTTTCAAATACACCGCAGGGTCCTGAAACAAATATGGTTTTCGCAGTCGATAAAATCCGTTTAAACTCATCAATCGTCTTTGTACCTATATCAAAAAGATTGTAGTTACAGGGTAGTTCTTTTACCGACAGCTCTCTTCGTCGCCCATTCTCCTCGTATGCAAAATCACTGGGAAGAACAATTCTTTTTTGGAACTTTGTATATATCTTTTTGATATCGGCAAAGACTTCAGGAGTTCCATCCTCACCAAAAGCTTGTTCGTTTTTTTCACCAAGCTGGACACCTTGTGCTTTGAGAAACGCATTAGCAGTTAAACCTGTAAGCAGAACAGTATCAGCAATATTATTAGTTAACACTCGGTCAATGGTAACAACAACATCAGCAAATTTTGCTCCACCAAACATAAAAACTGATGGTTTTTCAGGGTTGCTTACCGCCTTTTCAAGAGTTGTAAGTTCTTTTTCAAGAAGTCTGCCTGCTGCTGAAGGAAGCACCACCGTGAAACCGGTTAGCGAGCATTGTGCGCGGTGTGCTGCAGCAAAAGCATCATTGACGTAGAAATCAGCAAGAGGATACAAGTTTTGAACAAGCGGTGATTTTGCATGTTCCTCGGGTGGTTTTTTTTCTGTTTCACCTGCAAATTTTCTCATGTTATCTAGAAAAATAATTTCACCTGGCTTCATCTGTCGTATTGCGTTTTTCGCTTTTTCTCCAAATATGTCATTGATAAAGGTAACTTTTTTTCCGAGGAGTTGTTGTAGTTTTTCTGCATGTCGTTGCATGTCAATAAAATCCCAACTCCCCTGTTTGCCTTGATGCGCGAGAATCACGATTTTTGCTTTTTTCTGGATAAGTTCCTGAATGGTTGGAAGTGCCAATCTAATTCGTGTATCATCAGCAATATTGAGTGTTTTCTTATCAAGAGGCATGTTGAAATCAACACGCAGTAATACCGTTTTATTTTCAAATTGAAAATCATCTAAGGTGTTATATGGTTTCATAATATTTCTTCCTCCTCAAGTGGGACATATCGCATATGCATTATTTAAACCTTTAAGTTTATTTGATAAAAAAAAGAAAAAATAGATGAAAGACCTCTCGTTTTATGAGGGGGGTTATTGTTTAATTTTTGATGCGACACGTGCAATCCATATCGTCATAACTACTGCGAGTATGGTAACGATGATTGCATAGAGCCATGGACCAAACTGCGTAAGTCCAAGTTGATCGATGGCATTTTTTATTGCTTCATTCCATGCAAGTGCCGCAATCAAACCAAATGCTGCTGTGATCAATGCCGCCATTTTATCAATAATTTCAGCTTTGATTGACAATTCTCTTTCCTCCCGCATAGATGAGAACTCTGAGGTCCTTATTAAACCTTTTTTTATTTTTTAGTTTAGAAAAAAATTGGGGAATGTATTAATGTTTTACTGGTTCTATAGTGAGTACTGCTTCACTGAACATATAATTGATGAGATCAACGATCCTACAGGAGTAACCCCACTCGTTATCATACCATGAAAATATTTTAACAAGATTGCCTTGTTCGCCCATAACTTTTGTGCTGAGTCCATCGATGATCGCTGAATGTGGATTACCAATAATGTCAACTGATACTAACGGTTCCTCAGAATACTGCATAATTCCTTTGAGATTTTTTTCTGATGCGGTTTTCAGCGCAGTGTTAATATCTTGAATACTAACCTTCTGTTTCAAAGTACAGGTAAAGTCAGTTAATGATCCATCAGGAGTTGGTACACGAAGTGCGATACCATCAATTTTCCCTTTGAGTTCAGGCATAACCAGTCCAACCGCTTTTGCCGCACCGGTTGTGGTGGGGATGATCGACACTGCAGCAGCACGTGCCCTCCTGAGATCTTTATGAGGAAAATCAAGGATACGTTGATCACCGGTATACGAATGAACTGTGGTCATAAAACCTTGTTCAATTCCAAATTGCTGATGAAGTATTTTCACAGGTGGTGCAAGGCTATTGGTTGTGCACGATGCCATTGAAATAATATGATGTTTCTCAGGATTATAGGTTTGTTCGTTTACCCCGAGAACAATTGTTGCATCAGGATCTTTTCCAGGTGCAGAGATGACAACTTTTTTTGCACCGGCTTGAAGATGTTTATCTGCGCCTTCTCGAGTTCTAAAAATACCTGTTGACTCAATGACAACATCGATGGCTAAATCTTTCCACGGGAGCTTTACCGGGTCAACTTGTGAAAAAAATTGTATAAAATGACCATTTACCTCAATTCCGTTTGATTTAACGTTGATATCTCCTTTAAATTTACCGTAGATCGAATCGTATTTTAACAGATGGGCGAGAATCTCAGTACTTCCCAAGTCATTTATCCCGACAATTTCAAATTTCTTTCCATATTGTGAGTGTTGAAAAGCTGCTCGTAAAACATTTCGTCCTATTCTACCAAACCCGTTGATTCCTACGCGTATCATCCTCTACCACAGCAACCAAAGATGCATCGTTTCTATATAAGCTTTCCGAAAAGGTTGATTTCTGACGAATCAATAATTTGCACTGAGACAAACTCCCCAAGGTGCACCTGCTCATGGAGAACAACAGGTTTGTACGTATCAGTTCTGCCAAAAAACGTATTATTTTTTCCGAGTTCTGTAATTAGAACCGTATATTTTTTTCCATGAAATTTTTTATTTTTCGTTCGTTGAAGTTGTTTACAAAGCTCAGAAAGATATTGGGATCGCTGCTTGATAACCTTTGTTGGGATGCGACCAGACATTGTTTTTGCTGGAGTGTTCGGCCGCGCTGAAAAACGAGTGATATTCACAATATCTGGATTAATGTTCTTAAGAAATGTACACGTATGATGGAACTGATCATCGGTTTCTGTCGGGAATCCTACAATAACGTCGGTTGAAAGGCTGATATCAGGTATTTTTGCTCTGAACGTAGTTACCATTTCTCTGAACTCTTCAACGGTGTACTGGCGATTCATTTTTTGGAGTATCGTGTTGTCACCTGACTGAACTGGAAGATGGATAAATCGATACACATTTGGATGACGGTAACAGGCAAGAATATTACTGAATCTTTTTCTGACGGTGTACGGATTCATCATACCAATTCTGATACGAAAACAATTCGGTTTCTGAGGTATTGTTCCGACTAATTCATCCAATGAGCTGTTCAAATCATACCCGTATGCAGCGGTATCTTGTGCCGTCAGTTGAATTTCGGTACATCCTTGACGAAGTGCTTCCTGTATGTATGCGATGATGTGTTGTTTTGGATAGCTGTGCAGAGATCCTCGCGCAAGACGTGTAATGCAGTACGAACATTTCTGAAGGCATCCCTCTGCAATCGTTATCGGTGCATATTGAGAAGTATAACGTGCTGGTAACCAAGAGGTATTGTTCTCTTGCGTAGTTGTTTTGTTTCCTGATACAATATCGACAATTGTACTCAACTCTGAAGGTTTAAGGAGGAACGCATCAGGGAGTATCTCTGTGATTAGTGCTTGCTGGACTGCGGACATACAACCAGTTACGATCACGGGTTTTTTGGTTTTTTTAAAAAATCTGAAACGAGATACCATTCGCTGTTCTGTTGTTCCAATCACGGTACAGGTTACAATAATAAGGACATCTGCCTGGTGAATATCCTCAACAGGTTCATGATGATGACTGAGGAGTGCTCCCCTAATGAGGCTTTCGTCACTTTTATTTGCAGTACAACCATAGGTTTCAATATACCATTTCATACAATTAACGGTTCAGCATGAAGAACGATTACGTTATTTAAGTGCTTCTGTCACTCGTCGAAGAACAAATGTCTTATCAAGATTTGATAAAAAATATCCGAGTCGAGGTCCTTTTTCTTTGTTTAACAACAGTTGATAGAGTGTTTTAAAACAGATTTGTACAGGAACGTGTACTTGTTCTGCGATTTCATAGATAGTATTGTGAATTGTTTCAGCAGTCCAGGGACTCTGTGAGAGTTTTTCTTCCAGCATCGTTAAATATTGACGCTGTTCAGATGTAAGAGAAATCGATGGAAGGTTTTCTTGAATCTCAAATTTAACTTCATCTGGTGCAAAGGTTTCAAGCCAATATCGTACATGGTCGAGGCGCTGCTGCAAATGTTCCTCATCAGATTTTGAAATAGTGTTTGGTATTTGCTGTGTTCGGATCAATATTGCTTTTACCTCACTCCATGTTTTTCCAATTTGAAGAAGGGTTACAAGATGCCGATACGGAAGCTGCAGTGGCAGTTTTTTTGGAATATGATATGGTTGTGAAAGTTCATAGGTTTTCCTAAAATCTTTCATACCTTTATTTTCTTCGTACATCCCAAAATATGTTGCTTCTGCCTGGTCATATTCATCAACAAGAGAAAGTAAACCAAGCCCTGAGTCAAAAACAATATGTTTGTTAGGTTGATTTTTCATAATAAGAAAGCGCAACACCTCGGGTGGCGTCATCCGCAGCATTTCTTCGCTACTAAGTGCAGTTCCTTTTGAGCTATGCATTGCGCCTTTCCCTTTCAGCATGATAAATTCATAAACCTGGAGAGCAGGATGCGGATAGTTGAATATTTCTTCAACGATTTTCGCACCTGTTTCTCGTGCGCCTCCAACAGTTGCAAGATCTTTACCACAAGGTTCAAAGGTTACCCCAAGCATCTTCCACCGAGCAGGCCAGTCAATCCGCCAAGGTAGTTTTCCAACGCCACCGTCATTGATATTAATCTCACCTTGATAGCCGCATGAACAACTGTATTCAATGGTTGGATATTCATACAACACCGGTGAAGTCGTTGATATCTTTCCACAGTTTTGACATTTCACATTGAATGGAAGCCAATTTTTCGGCAGAACTCGTTTTGATATGGTTTCAAGAATTGTTCGAATTTTTTGTGTGTTTTCTAAAGCAATTTGTATTGACTCGATATAATCACCACGGCGGTACATGTCACTCGCACGGTAAACCTGTGGGTTTACACCGATTTCTTTCAGTGAACCAAGAAAAGACAGGAGAAAATGATCTGCATAACTTTGATGGCTGCCGCAGGGACATGGAAGTTCACAGATTGGTTTACCGACGTGTTCCTGATAATTTTGTGGAAGGTAGGGATATACCTTTCTGAGAGGATCATAATCATCACACACATAGATAAAATCAGCATCTCCTCCTTTCTCAATTAAACATCGATATACAGCATCAGTAGTTAGAATCTCACGCATGTTCCCAATGTGAATTGGGCCTGATGGTGTTATTCCTGTGGCGAGTACATGCTTTTTCTTTTGTTGATAGAGTTGTTCTGCTAAAACTTCTGCCCAATGCATCTGAACCACGCAGAAAAGTATGATGAAGATATGCTTTGGCTAAATTGCTCGTGCTCTGATTAATGCACGCAGAGGAACTCCCTGAACGTCGTTGTGTGATTTTTTGTTAATGATTGCAACACATAAAACTGGAGTTGCTTTTTCATTTTTCAATGCTTTTATTGCACGTTTAAAGGTTTCGCCACTCCCAACAACATCATCAATAATGACAACGTTCTTATCTTTCACGGTTGCATAGTTTGACGAAAAAGCTCCTGACTTGTCATGACTTGGTCTGAAGACTGCAAGTTCTAAACAGAGAGCATCTGCGATATATAATGCATATGGAATTCCATTGATCGCAATACCAACAATTGTATCAACTTGAAGGTTTTTCTTTTCAATTTCTTCAAGAATAATGTCAGTTAAAGCATCAGCGATCGATCGGATACGATTCGGATAGATTCCAATTGAACGCCATCCGATTTTAACTTCACCTTCTGGTTTCTCCTTCTTCCCTCGAGCAAGAAGCCAAGTTGCCGTGTCTTTTGAAATATTGAGTTCTTCACCAATTTCATAATCTGATAATCCACTCTCTTTATATTTAATTGCTTTTGCTATCAGAGTATCTATTTCTTTCATGTTTGATAACACCCTTAAATAGTGGTATCGATGATGCATATTTAGATGTTTGCTCGTCTCCAGAATAAACACTAGTATCATCGTAAATCACACACTTTGTTTTTTGATAAATAAAACAGAGCATACAACAATCATAGGAGCACAGATGCATCGTAAACCTAAAATAGTCCTAGGAGATGTGAGGATACTGTGATGCTATGGCACAGGAAAAAAAAGGAGAAGGCTTTCATTCGGCAGCAGGATTAATTCGTTACTTTGATGCAGAAGAAAAAACAGCGCTCAAAATTCCTCCGTGGCTGGTCATTGCAATGTGTGTTGCAACAGCTGTTATTGTTGTAGCAGTCCATCTGTTAAAACCACTTTCATAAAAAAGCTTTTTTATTTTTGTTGTGACACAACTTTCTCCTTGGTTAATTCCTTTGCAACTCGTAATGCTTGCTGTACGTTTTCTTTTTTGGGTCCTCCGCTCTGCGTTAACGCTGGTTTTCCACCGCCACTTCCACCAAGAATCTTACCAAGTTCTGGAGCGATATCTCGTAAATCAAAAGAGATATTTTCAGATACTGCTGAGCAGATTTTTTTCCCATCATAAATATGAACAATATAGTTCGTCTCTTTGATCAGCGTTGTAGCAACTATAGTTGCATCATAGGTTGAAGAAGTTGCAATAACTTTGATATCAGTTCCAGGAATTTGTTCAGCAGTAGCATATATCTTTTTGATTTCATCAACCGGTATTTTTCTTCCTTCTTTTTGTTGTTCTTTCCAGAGTTCAAATAAAAGTGTACACGCATCAACAAGCGTTTCAACCGTATTTCTCTTCGAGATATTTGTGTCACTGAGAAAACGTTGTATTGTTTTTTCTAGTTGATCAACAGGTACTGAGAAAACTTTTGCCGATGCTCGCAATTGTTCTGTTTTGTCTGAATGATTTGTTACATGAAAACTATGCTTGCACATCGTGATAATTCGCTCAAAAAGAGCATCATCCTGTTGACGTTGTGCATCTGCTGCGCGTCCAGCTGCAAAAATAATTCTGTTGACGCCATCCTGTATTCTTTCAGCTTTTAGGATTTTTATTTTTTCAATTTCTTTAATATTGTTGAGGTGGGTTCCACCGCATGCCTCAACATCAATACCTGGAATGTTGAGAACCCGTATTTCATTTCCTGGCGGCACGCCACCCTGATACAGTCGAAAACCGTACGTTTGTTCAGCATCATTTCGAAGCATGACTTTTTTTTCAACGGATGCTCCTTTTTGGATAAACATATTAGCGATACGTTCTATTTCCTTCAGTTCATCATCAGTGATCGGTTTATAATGAGAAAAATCAAATCGAGCTTCTTCGGTACCAAGCTGGGATCCCGCCTGCCAGATGTGTTCCCCAAAAAGTGTGCGGAGTGCTGCATTGACAACATGGGTTCCGGTATGATGTTTCATGAGAGCATATCGAGCATCCCAGTTAATTTTACCATGAACTAGTGTCCCAACAGGAAGACCACCACGGACTGTATGTATAACTGCTTTTCCCTTCTTCTGAGCTGATACAACAGGGATGGTTGTACCGTTGATAATAAAAACTCCGGTATCCGAAGGTTGTCCTCCTCCTTCAGGGTAAAAAGCAGTTTGGTCAAGAACAACAAGCGTCCCATCTTGATTTGGTTGTGCCCACATAACGGTTGCATCAAATTCTTTCATATAATGATCTTCATAATAGAGTAGATGGGTTTCCGGAAGTTGTTCTGCAGTCTCAACAGTTGTTTCTTCTTCAGTTTCATGAGAATGAAGTTCTGCGATCATTGAATCAAAATTCGCAGGAATGTCGATGTGTATTCCTTCTGTTTGGGCGATATTTTTGACGATATCAGGTGGCATACCATGTGTGTCGTAGAGACGTACTAATGCAGTGGTGTCAAGTGTTTTTTTCTCTTTAAGAAGACGTTTAACGAGTCCTTCTCCTTTTTGTCGTGTGTCACTAAAGCGTTTGGTTTCAATGTCAAGGATTTCATCGATTTGTTTCTTCCGGGTAATCAGTGAAGGAAAATCTGATTGGAGTAACGTAAGTTGGAGATCAACTAACTCTTTGAGCGGGAGTGAAATGTTGAGTTTTTCTAAAAACCGTAGCGATCGTCGTATTATTAATCGAGCGAGGTATCCTGCTTTGACATTTGAAGGAACAATACCATCGCCAAGCATAAAAGCAAGACATTTGGTATGATCTGCTAATGCATAGATACTTGGTTTTTCATGAGCATACTTGGTCTGATTTTGAATAAATCGAATGACCTCAGGAAACACTGTATCATATACTGTCGGTGTTCCTTGAGTAAACCAGGAGATACGCTCCAGACCGTAGCCAGTGTCGACGATATTGAGTGGGTTTTGAGTATATTTTTTCCCTTCAAGTACAATTGTCCCTTGAGGATCTTCTTTCATATTCATAAAAACAAGCGTTGCAATTTCAAGACCACCTGCTAATACTTCGATACAAGGACCTGCATTTCCTCCCCCGATCCATAAATGTTCTTTGTAATTTATATATTCTCGAGGGATTCCAATACGTGTTCTAAAAAATTCATCACAATAGGAAACCGTTTCTTCTTTCCAATATATTTCATCAGTATTTTTATTGAATGCATGGTGGCCCATCATTTCAAACGTTGTCAGATGACGTCCACTGTATCCAACCTCATCGAGATCGTTAAGCCGGATACACGGTTGTGAGATAACCAGCGGATTTGCTGGCGGAGGTACCTCTCCGGAGGTGACATGCGGTTGAAAATCAGCAATAGAGGCAATAGTAAGATAGATATCAGATCGCCAACGAGCGATAACTGGGCATCGCTCACCTGTTTCAGGATATCGAATTCGCTGATGATTGTTTTCTTCAAAGAAAGTTAGAAAATGATGTCTTACTTCTGAAAGCGATAGTTTTTTTCGTGTTAGTGGTTTCGTTATAAAACTAAATGGTACGCAGGGTTGATCACCACATTTTTCAGCTGTTTGGTCAAGGGTCCAGAAATAGCTTCCGCAAGAGCTACATTTTTTACGTACGAAACCGTTTTTATGGAAGAATGCTAGGTCGCATTCTTTTTTCAAGAGAGCATCAATCATGATTCTAGTGTGGTAGGTATGTAGAAATGGTATAAAGGTTTATCCAAGAAAGCTGGTTCCCAAGGGAATAAGAGATCGATCATGAAGATAATAGAAACTTTTTTACCTTTATCGTCGATATCTTTTTCGGCAACAATAGTAAACAAAGGAATAGGATAAACCTATGGGAGTACGAGATGTTTTAGCTGAAAAAATTGCCGGAGAAATTACCCTCAGTTCGAAACCAGGAGAGACGATTCGAAAATGGAGAACTATTTTTAATATCTCACAAACAGAACTTGCTACCATGTTGAAGTTGTCACCCAGTGTGATCAGCGACTACGAGTCAGGTCGACGGAAGTCTCCTGGAATCAATACAATTAAAAAAATTATTGAAGCTTTTTTAAAAATTGATGAAACAAAAAATAATTCAAAAATTATGAGAAGTTATCAGTTTATCACAAAGAATCAAGAAGGCATTATTGATATTATGGAATATTCGTATTCAATTCCCATTATCAAATTTCTCAAAGAGATACATGCAAAGTTGTTAACGTCAAAAAAACATGCTGATACTCACATCAAAGGCTTTACGCTGGTTGATGGTATTGAAATAATAAAAACATTAAATTCAGCAAATTATTCGAATCTGTATGGTTGGAGTACTGAACGTGCATTAATTTTTACCGGTGTTCATTACGGTCGAAGTCCTATGATTGCGATCCGTATTCATCCGGTAAAACCTTCTGCTGTAATTTACCATCAACCTGGCGGTGTTGATCCGTTAGCGGTGCAGCTTGCTGAGCAAGAAAAAATACCGCTTGCCGTCACCCAGATGCCAATGGATGATTTACGAAAAAAACTAGTTATTATTGGGAAGTGAACAGGCATGGTTGATCTCTTTGGACTCTGCAGTATGTGCGGGAAACCTGATGCAATGTACACCTGTCATCTCTGCGGTCAATTGGTTTGTAGTCGTTGTTTTTCATTTGAACATGGTATCTGTAGAAAATGCGCATTTCGTGCTCAAAAATAATATGTGTTTTATGCGTGGAGAATACGGTCAATACTTGCTTTTAAGTGCATGATATCAAAGGGTTTGGTAATGTATTCAACTGCAGCAAGATGCCCCATGCCAATGCTCATTTCATCGCCTTTTGCAGTAAGGAAAACAATGGGTATCTGTTTCCATCGTTGATTTTCTTTGATTCTTGCAGCAACATCCCATCCATTCATCCCTGGCATCATAATGTCAAGAATGATAAGATCAGGAATTGTTCGTTCAAGCTTTTCTAGACATTCGAGACCGTTGTGTGCTGTGATTACCTGGTACCCGCTGACCTCAAAGAGTTGGCCGACTGACGTTCTAATATCTTCTTCATCATCAACAATGAGAATTGTTTTTGTCATAGAATCATCGTTTTTCTTTGTGGTGTACATCTCATTCAACCTAAAAAAGATTATGTTCATAAGTCGCCGTGGGAATATAAGAAATTTTTAATAACAAATGAATGATGCAATAGTTGGTACATTTCAGCAGATGTTGAGAGCGATCATATATAGTTGATGAGCATATGTTCCAACGAGCAGAATTATGTGAAAAACTATTACAAACAATGATAGATATTATTAGTAGACGAACGTCGCAAGATTATGCGTTAGTTATAATTTACAGTGCAACAAAAAATCTCGAGGTAAAATATCCTTTTTTCAAAGCAGTGACCATTCAGAACGTTCGTTTTTCAGAATATGATCGATTTGTTTCTGTTGCACCAACACTGAACACGACGAATGGAGCAGAACTTAGCGCAGGTTTACAGGAATTGATTACCTCCATTGTTACGTCCATGGGTAGTCATGCTGGTTTTTTTTTCATGAAAGAATTACAAGATAAACTTGGTCCAATATACAGTCAAGAGATACGTGATCTTGCTCTTGATCTGAATTTGTTGCAATCACAATTAACTCTGGATCGACAGCAAGATAATACCTCAACAAGCAACCATCAAGACTTCATTAAAAAGATGTTCAAAGCAGTTATCGAGATTCTTGAGAAAGATATGACAACGACTGAAGCACTTGAATTTCTTCGTAAACAATGTGCCCAACATTCTGAAGAACACCAATGGCTGCGCTATATTTCATTAGTCAACGTACGTATTGTTCAGGGTGTGGATATGGTTGTCGTTGCTCCTGATGTTGATTCTGTTGACTGTTTTGAAATTGGAAAAACATTCAATGATCTGCTCAACGATCTACGTACACAGCTCGAACACAAAGGAGGAAGCTACTTTTTTGAGGAATTTAAGAAAAAATTTACATCAGAATATTTGCAGTACATGCAGGATATTGGAATTCAGTTTAAAAAATATCAAGCAAGTTATGAAGATGTTTTAAAGGAAATCATCAACGCGACGCTCATTGTTTTAAGTAAAGCAAGTACGCATCAGTATGCAGTGTTCGCGGTGAATAATTTTTTACGAAAAATTGAATCTCGTTTTACGTATTTTAAATATATAACTGTTGTTCCATCTCAAGAACCTGGAAAAAATTATGATATTATTATTATGGAAAATCTAGATCAGATCAGTGAAACCGATACGAGGCGAGGAATTCAAAAGCTATTAAATGAGATCTGTACCTGTCTTGGTGCTTCGTTACGAAAACAATTTATTGATGAGTTTAAAAAATCACTTGATCCGGTATTTTTAGAACGTATCGAAGAGATGGGAATCAATCTGCATATGATTCAATTAAGACAAGAGTTTCTGTAATGTTGTACCTTTTGATTACGTTAGATAAAATCTTTATAGATAAAAAACGATACTGTTTTCGAACACAAAGGATAAGATATAGCACTATCAACATATTAAGGACTGAACGTAGGATGGGAGTACATGAAAATTTGGCAAAATGATATTCTCTTTAAAAAATGAATATATATCTTTTTGTATATATTTAATTATCCGAGCAGGTGGAGCTGTGTGATAAAAAAAATTCCTGATCCAAAAACTTTTCTTTTTGGAAAAATCAGCAGAAAGTTAACCTTGGTATTTCTGCTCGTTGGTATCGTTGCACCAACAATTAGTATTTCATATTTTTATGCATTATCAACGTCTTTTTTATCGCAACAGTCAACGATTATCTATCATCAAACAACTGTTCTTCGATACACGGCACTACTACTTATTATTCTCATTGCAATAGATACTGCGCTTATTGGTTTTTTTGTCTCCAGAAGCATTTCAAAACCGATCACGTTTCTACAACAAGCAACTCAAAAAGTAGAACGAGGTGATTTTTCAATACAAACAAACATAAAAACCGGTGATGAACTCGAGCAACTCAGTCATGCTTTCAATAAAACGACACTTGCCTTAAGTAAAATGGAATCAGAGCGAAAAGAGATTGACAAAGCAAAGTCAGAGTTTTTAAGCATCACATCCCATGAATTACGAACGCCAATGACACCGATGAAAGCACAGTTACAAATGCTTGAAAATGGATTTTTTGGCTCTTTAACAGACAAGCAAAAAGAAAGTATACGAATCATTATGAGAAATGCAGAACGACTTGACAAAATTATAGAGGATTTTCTTGAAATTTCTCGTATTGAAGCCGCACGGTTAAAATTTGTATTTCGTAAAGTAGACCTGACCCAGATACTTCATGATACTGTCAGTTTTTTAGAAGGGTTTGCCCGTGAAAAAAACATTACCTTGAAAATTCATACAACTCAGTTACCAATAATCGAAGTTGATCCTGATCGGGTAAGTCAAGTTCTCCGTAATCTTGTTCATAATGCGATCAAATTTTCTCCAGAGAACAGCGTTGTTGATATTGATGCTTACGAAAAAGATGGATACATTCAATTTAGCGTTGCTGATCATGGCGTTGGTATGAAACCTGCAGATCAGATCAGAGTTTTTGAACCGTTTTATCAAATTGAAGATCATCTGAATCGGAAACATGGTGGAACTGGCTTAGGTTTAACTATCTGTCGAGGTATTGTCGAAGCCCAAAAAGGAAAAATCTGGGTTGAAAGTGAAGTTGGTAAAGGCAGTATCTTTTATTTTACGGTACCGCTCAAGCCGGTTACTGAAATAGAACCCATTAAAGTTTTATTTTCATCAAAGAAAGAAATTGAAAATAAAGTACAAGAAATATTCACTGAAATACTTGGGCCGATGGGCACTGTTGAATTTTCAGAACTGAAAAATAAAAATGCTTTAGGCAGAAAAGATATATTAGACTATATTGATACCTTACATCAACAACATATACTTCATGATATACAAACGACAGTATTTCGACAGGCGGTAGATTCGATCTTTGGAACGAAAACAAATCCTGAAAAAAATGATATATGAATGAAATAAGAAGAGGGAAGATGGGATGCGGCTACGAGCATTACTCATCGTCATGTGTCTTGCAATTGCAATGATCCCGATTGGAATCATCAGCGGTTTTTTAGGTTTTGAGATTGCATCTGCATATTTTATTCTAATTGTTGGTATTACTTTTTGTGTGAGTTACGCGATTGCATATTTCATTACTCGCCCCCTTGAAAAATTAACAAAAACGATCAATGAAATCAGCCGGGGTAATCTTGATGTTACTCTTGAAAAAAGCGAGATTCTTGAGATCAATGCATTAACTGAATCATTAAATCGTGTTCTAGCAAGCTTAAAACTAGCGATCCATAAGGTTGGTGTGAAAAAAGGTGAAATATTTGAAGAAACGGTAAAAGCAAAGGAAGCTGCTGAGAAAAAATATCAAGATTTGTTAAATACGATTGATGCATGGGCGTGGGAAACAGATGCCCGTGGCATATACACGTTTTGTTCTCCGAAAGTCGCAGATGCACTCGGCTACAAACCTGAGGAAGTTGTTGGAAAATCGATTTTTGAATTTATGCCTCCTGATGAAGCAAAAAAAGTGAAAATCGGGTATTATGCTGTTAACAAAAAGCAGACGCCGATGCAGCAGCTTGAACAGTATTATTTTCATAAAAATGGTACACCTGTTCGTGTGTTTACCAACGCCGTACCAATTTTTGATCATCTTGGGAATTTTTGTGGATATCGCGGTGTTCATCGAGATGTAACAACCCATGAACCTTTCGAACATAAAATCGAAGAACTAATTTTGAAAAATATTAAAGTAAAAGAGTGGAGAAAACGCGCTCCTCATTTATTCAAAGAGTATACTGATATTGACACAAATCAGCTTGATTTCCACGACATCAAAAAACAACAAAGGAGTACTGAGCTATCTGATTATTCGTATATCTTTGACGACCATGGAAATATCATTGATTGTACCGGTAAAATCACAGAAAAACTGGGTTATGAAAAAGAAGATTTCTTAAATTTGTCTCTCAGTGATTTTGATACCTTTGAAGATCCTCAAGAATTCAAAGATCGGTTAAATACTGTCCGTCAGCATGGCGAGACACATGTCAAAACGATTCATAAACGGAAAGATGGCTCACTGATTCTTGTCAGTGAAACAATTGAGTATTTAAAAGATAAAGGGTTGTTCCGCTGTATAGTAAAAGAAGATTTTCTGATCTAGCCCTTATGTATTCTCGATATTTTTATTTTTTTCTGTTTTTATTTTACCAGCAAGTATTTATGTTATTTCCTCATGTCCGGTTTCAGAGTTGATACACTATGATTCGAGCGTCAAAACGTTCCCATTCTGTTTCATATGCAATTCGTGATGTACTACTTCCAGCAAAAGAACTGGAAAAAAAAGGAATTCAAGTCTTAAAATTAAACATCGGTGACCCGAATGCATATGATTTTGATACACCACAATATATCAAAGATGCTTTAATTCAAGCCGTTGAAGAAAACTTTAACGGGTATGCTCCTTCAGAAGGTTATGTTGAATTACGGCAAGCGATTTGTGATCGTGAAAAAAAAAGAAACAATGTTACGTATTCACTTGATGATATTTGTGTGACCACTGGTGTCACAGAAGGGTTGCAAATCCTTTTGAATGCATCTCTTGATCCAAACGATGAGTTATTGATTCCTGGTCCAACCTATCCTCAATATACCTTGATTACCCGGGTAAACGATGCAATCCCGATCCCGTATCGATGTATTGAAGAAGAAGGATGGCAGCCTGATGTTGACCATATCCGGAAAAAGATTTCAAATCGAGCGAAAGGGATTGTTCTTATTAATCCAAATAATCCAACCGGTGCGTTGTATTCAAAAAAGGTAATCAAAGAAATTATTGATATCGCTGGTGAATTTCAAGTGCCAGTTATTTCTGATGAGATTTACGATGACATGGTTTTTGACGGAAAGCAATGCGCTACAGCTTCACTTGCAAAAGATGTACCTGTAATTACCTTTAATGGTTTCTCAAAAGTATATTTGATGCCTGGGTGGAGGATGGGGTATGTGTTGTTCCATCATAGCGGGGAGCTTGATGAGATTCAGGATGCTTTTATGCGGATTGCTCGATCTCGGCTGTGCGCAAGCAGTATCTGCCAGCGAGCATGTATCACTGCATTGAAAGGACCTCAGGATCACATCGATGAAACAAATAGGAAATTACGAGAACGTCGTGATTATGCATATAAACGACTTAATGAAATTCCAGGTCTTTCAACAGCAAAACCTGCAGGAGCGTTTTATATTTTCCCGAAAATAGAAGCGATGCGTTCTGGGCTTTGGAATGATGACAAAGAATTTGTTTTAGATGTACTTCGTGAAGCGCATGTATTAGTTGTCCATGGGTCTGGATTTTGTTCAGTGTTTGGCAAAGGTCATTTCCGAGCAGTGATCCTCCCACCGCTGGAAATGCTTGAGAAGGCCTTTGATCAACTTGAACGGTTCATGAAAATGCGGCTCAAATAATTAATCATTTAAAGGATGAATGCATTACAAATGAGAGGTTACTTGGTATGGATGAAACGCAACAACCTGAATCACGAGGTGTTTTTAGTCTTGCCTTGAAAGAATACAAAACCATGGAAACAAAACTTTATGGCGAGCTTATGAAAACATGTCGCAGTTACAGTAATAAACTAAATATTATTTCTATTGTTGGTATCCTTGATTTAGTGAAACAAGAGATGAAAGACCTTGATAAAACCGATTTTCGGTTCACCAAATACGGAACATCAAGCGACGAGACAGATACTCTGTAACAACGCTGTTTGTAACTTCTATAATCTACTCAGCTGGCTTGATCATATCAACGGGCGTTCTAGTGATGCCCTGCTTCTTGTTACGAAGGAAAATTACGAATAAAATTAAAATTAATTAAAAATTTATCATGTAAAAAGAGTATTATTTATGTATATTTTTGTATATATTATTATATCATATTGTAATACATCTAAATATGTATAAATAGATATTTTTATATATATTATAAATATACCTTTTCGTATATTACTATATATATCTTACAGTACCTTTATGATACCTTACTATATCACGTACACATTAAGGTGACAACAATATGATTATAGCACAACTAAGTATTGCTCCTCTAGGAGAAGGTACAAGCGTAGGTCATTATGTAAAGATCGTTCTAGAAGTATTGAAAAAAGAACACATTCATTTTGAAACAAATGCGATGGCAACAGTACTTGAAACTGAGGATCTAGCAACTCTTTTTCAAGCTGTTCAAAAAGCACATCAAGCAGTCGCTGATGCAGGGGCACAACGAATTATTACAGAAATAAAAATCGACGACCGCCGCGACAAACCTGCCACAATTCGATCAAAACTTGCATCACTAAAAGCATAAAAATACTGGTGCTCTCAGAAGAACAACACATACAAAACAGTTATATGTACCATGTTCATTTCGAGGTTCGGGACGGTAGATATTGTGTCAACAACATCACTTGTAGAAATCATTTTCCATGGACGTGGAGGCCAAGGAGCAGTAACCGCAGCAAATCTACTTGCAGCAGCAGCATTACACGACGGAAATAAAGGAGTTCAAGCATTCCCTGTTTTTGGTGCAGAACGACGAGGCGCACCAATACGAGCATTTGCACGCATCTCATCAGAAGATGAAATCCACCTGCGAAGTGAGATTTACGAACCAGACATCGTCATTGTGCAAGATGAATCAATTATGGAAATCGTCGACGTAGTAAAAGGATTAAAAAAGAATGGAACAATTTTAATTAATACTCAGAAAAAACCAACCGATTTCCGTTTTTCAAAAACGTATCGAGTTGCAACCGTCGATGCAACAAGTATTGCCCTAAAATATGAAATTCTCGTCGGAGGAATCCCTGTTGTCAATACACCGATTCTCGGAGCAATCCCAAGAATACTTGACAAAGTATCTCTAAAATCAGTTCAGGAGGTTGTTCGATCAAAATGGAAAGGTGAACAAGGAATCGCAAACGTTAATGCAACCCAGGACGCCTATGATTCTACCGAGGTGAACAAATGAAGAAATACCAAGTCATCTCAACAATTTCATATCCAAAAATAGGCGCCAATGGAAAAACCGGAACGTGGCGAATTTTCAAACCAATTCTTGACAAAGCAAAATGCGTTAAATGTCTTCGTTGTTGGATTTTCTGCCCGGAGAGTGCAATACTTCGGAATAACGATGAAAGCATTGACATCGACTATGATTATTGTAAAGGTTGTGGTGTCTGCGCCAAAGAATGTGCACTAAAAGCGATAACGATGCGACGGGAAGGTGACCAAGAATGACCATCATGATTGATACTGGCAATTATATTGCTGCTAAAGCAGCAGTCATGGCAAAACCTGATGTTGTTGCAGCATATCCAATTACCCCACAGACAACCGTTGTTGAAGGAATTGCAAAATACTACAGCACCGGGGAATATGCTGGCGAATATATTTGCGTTGAATCAGAACATTCAGCAATGAGTGCCTGTATCGGTGCAAGTGCAGCAGGTGCTCGAACATTTACTGCCACATCATCCCATGGATTATTACTTATGCATGAAATGCTCCATTGGGCAGCACTCGCACGATTACCAATAGTTATGTGCAACATCAACCGGGTAGTTGGACCAGGATGGAACATTTGGGCTGATCAAAACGACTCAATCTCTCAGCGTGATACCGGTTGGATTCAGTTCTATTGTTCGATCAATCAAGAAATTTTTGATACCGTCATCCAGGCGTTTAAACTTGCAGAACATAAACAGATACTGTTACCCGTGATGATTAACTATGATGCATTTGTGTTATCACACACGACCATGCCTGCAGACATCCCAGATCAAAAAGATATTGATCATTTTTTACCCCGCTATGAACCACAATGGAAACTTGACGTGCACAATCCAACAACGTTTGGAAACATCATCCTTCCGCAAGCATATTTCAAAGTTCGAAAAGCAATGCAAGATGCACATGAACATGCAAAAAAAATGATACCGAAAATTAATGCTGAATGGGAAACCATAACTGGAAGAAGCTATGGTGGATTATTCGAAGAATATCGATGCGAACATGCAGAACATATCCTCATTGCAAGTGGTGCTCTGGGTGCAGAAAGCAAAATTGCAATAAATCGATTACGAGAAAAAGGTATGAAAATAGGTCTTGCTCGACTGCGGGTTTTCCGACCATTCCCAACTGAGGAGATCATCCGCTATGCAGAGCAAGCAGATCTTATCGTGATAGATCGAAATATTTCTATTGGGAACGAAGGCGCGATGTGTACCGAAATCAAAGCAGCGTTGTACGAAAAATCTGATGCACAGGTGACCGGCTTTGTTGCAGGTCTTGGTGGAACCGATGTTACGTATAAAGATATTGAAAAGATGTGCACACAGGCCGTACAAGGAAAAGCAAAATCAGGTGCTTGGTATGGCTTGAAGGAGGATGTATAGCTATGGCAATTAAAGATATGCCGATTGAAGAATGTATGCTTGCTGGAAATGCTGCATGTCCTGGATGTCCAGCAACCATGGCGTTACGAGTAGTATTGAAAGCACTGGGAAAAAACACAATTATGACCGTCCCAGCATGCTGCACTGCAGTTATTGAAAGTTTGTATCCCGATACCTCGTTTGATATACCGGTGATGAACATTGCATTTGAAGCAGCAGCTGCAGCTGCATCAGGTATCGAAGCAGCATTACGAAAACAGGGAAAAACAGATACCACAGTTGTCGCGTGGGCAGGTGATGGTGGAACCTATGATATTGGACTGCAAGCGTTATCAGGTGCATTAGAACGTGGAACAAACTTCATCTATATTTGTTATAATAATCAGATTTATTCAAACACGGGCATTCAGCGGAGTGGTGCAACACCCTATGCAGCATGGACGACGACGACAGTTGGTGGAAAAACAGAGTTTACCAAAAAAATGGGTGATATTATCCAAGCACATCATATCCCGTATTCTGCACAAGCCTGCATCAGTTTTCCCGAGGATCTATACAATAAAGTTGTGAAAGCAAAAAACATTAAAGGTCCGAAATATATTGAAATCCTTGCACCTTGCCCGCCGGGATGGCGGTTTAGCATGGATCGAACCGTTGAGATGGGGCGTCTTGCAGTCGATACCGGAGCATGGGCATTGTATGAATGTGAACATGGTGTCGTAACGTTTAATGGAAAAAGTAAATTGATCCTTGAGAAAAAGGTTGAGCGAAAACCACTTGAAGAATGGATTCGGTACCAAGGTCGTTTTAGCCATCTGTTCAAACCTGAAAAAAATGTAAAAATCCTATCAATGATGCAGGAGCATATCGATCAGATGTGGGAACGTTACCGAAAATGCTTTCAGTAAAAACATTCTATATTGATTCTTTTTTTCAATCAGAAAGCATCTCCTGAGATGACATTTTGCCATTTTGACAATATTTTCAGAAAAGTATTTAGTTTATAACCTACAAAGTATAACTTGAGGAGAGTGCGTGAAAGCAAATCATAAATTCCAATCTTCTACTTCTGCGGTTTCAGAGGTGATCGGTGTTATTCTCATGGTTGCCATCACCGTAACGATCGCTGCAGTTATTTATCTCTATGTCAGTGGTATTCTTGGAAGTTCATCAAGCAGTATCAATAGTTCTTGGAAAACACTGCAAGACCAGTTAGACAAACTCCGTGGCGGAGATTATTACAATTCCCAAGGAGGCCCAGATGGTCCTGGTGGTGCAGTACCTGCCGGTGGTTCTGACAACCCCGGGGGTGATTCTGATCTCACCCCCGATGATCCTGATGATGGTGTATGGTCTGACACTCTCCTAATCTCAGATCCAAATCCAAAAGACAATGAAATCGTTGAATATTCTGAAAGTATTACGTTTAGTGTGTATATCACACATGCTACAGAAGACGAAGATGGCAATATTTACTATGAAATCAGCTGTTCAAATGGAGAATCAACCAGTCAAACAAATGTCAACAGCGGCCGATACTCACTTCAACTAACGAAACTACAACCTTCAACCATCTACCGGATATCTATTATTGCAATTAACATGTTGAATGGAAGATCAACCACTGCTGAGTATCAATTTCAAACTACGGCACAACCACAACCACCACGACTTGGTGAACCGAATATTCCTGATTATGCAAAAAATCAACCATTGTCCTTAACCTGGAGCATCCCCATAAGTGATGATGACAGCTTGTTTAGCTGGAGTATCGAAGTGCGAAGTGCAAAAGGTCAAACGTTTACTGAAAGTGCTACCAATGATATTTCAGGTATTAAATCAATCACACTGAAAAATCTTGCAGAAACAACAGAGTATACTGTGACGGTTACTGCAACTGATGAAAGCATGCTTGGAGCTATCGGTTTTTATCACTTTACAACAGGAAAATCTGGAGAGATCGAAAAATAAAGACATTTACATGAGTTCTGCTCCTTTGGATGAAATTGAACAAACATACGTTTTTCCAAATGACTGAAGTAGGGTACATAGTTGTTCTGTTCGCCCAATTGCAAAAACAGAATTTCCAAGCATACACATACTTGCCATTCCAACTTTATTTGCTGCAGTAATCGCTTTCAATACCTCTCTTTGAATTAATCCTGTCTTGTACGAAAATTCCTGAGCAAGCCTGAACAAATTTTCCAGCGAAGGTTTTTCTAAAATTTTTTTTGTACAATACCTGCCAAGAGCTGCGATTTCTTCAAGTTTGTTTCGATCGGTGAGAATTTTTTTTGTTTCAAGTTTTTCTCCAACGACACAAATAACAACATCATGGCATGCTGGGATGTGTTCAAGCATCCCCCATGGTGGTAAACCTGCCTCCCGTCTGATTTCAACACCTCCAAAACTACACGCGATAACATCACCAAGACCCGTATGATTTTCAATTTCTGCCTTATGAGCTGCTCTGATTGCGTCACTGTGTGGCCGTTGGAGAATTTTTGCTACTGCAAGTGCTGTGCTGAGCGCCCCTGCTGCACTCATGCCAAAACCTTGACTTAATGGTAAATCAAGCGTTGTTTGCACGTTGACATTAAATGGTGCAGTTCCAATAAGATTAAGAACTGTGTGTGTGGTTACCGGTGCCTCTGATTTTTGATTATTGATATAAACCGTGATGTGTTGTTGTTCAGCGAGTTCAAGAGACACGGTGGTTGTCGCCCCAAGCGTGATACATATACCTGCACCTCTCGATCCTGATCGATATACATCATTTGGATGATATTTTGGTTCAAAAAAAGCTGAGATATGTCCTGGTGCAAAAGCTGATGCATTCATACCTCATCACAGCAAAGTTGCGAGAATGTCAAAGATATCTAAGACGATGTCTTCTTTTCTGCCTTTTTTCTGATAGATTTTGCCTTGTTTTGTCACAATTATGATGTCAGAAACAGTATGTCCCATGGTTTCAACAGTGTTTCCAACAACGGCATCTAGCTTGTGGTCTTGAAGAAGTTGTAGTGATTTTTTTTCTAACGTTTTTTTATTTGGCTCTAATTTAAATCCTATAAGTATTGCATGAGGTGCTTTCTTCCGGATTTTGTGGAGGATTTTTGGTGTTTGCTGCAGTTCGAGGATGAGTTTTTTTTGCTCTGAACTAATTTTTCCTAATTTTTTTGTCAGAGTGTAATCTGCTATAGCAGCACAAACAATAATGATATCAAAAGATTCGAGTGCTGTTTTTTGTACTAATGTTGTAAGATCAGCATACGTTTCAAATCTAGTTGTCTGAAGATATTCAGGAACTGGTTCAGAGGCACAGCCATACCAGAAATCCACGTCGCCTCCTTGTTCAAACGCTGTCCGGGCAAGTGCAACTGCTGTTTTCCCAGAACTTTTATTCGTAATAACTCGAATATCATCGATTGGCTCAGCCGTGCCACCACCAATAATCAATACCTTTTTCCGATGAAGTTTCTGATTTCCAATTGTTCTGATGACCTGCGTAACGATTGTTTCTGTTTTCGGCATAGTTGCCTTATTTTTTCTAATTCTTGGTTCAAGGAGAACAAGTCCGTCTTTTCTTCCGAGCATGATATTACGTTGAATAACAGGATGCTGATACATGGAGAGATGCATCGCTGGAACAAGGATAATGGGTATCTGCGATCCGAGTGCAGTTGTTGCAAACGTTGTTACTGCAGTATCATCAATACCATGAACAATTTTTGATAACGTGTTCGCTGTACACGGAGATATGATGAGAAGGTCTGCCCGGTTTTTGGTTAAACCACACCAGGTTACATGTTCTGTTTTTCCACTGAGTTCGACAATTGGTGTATGTCCCGTTGCAAACTCTAATGCGTCAGGATGAATAATGCGCGTTGCAGCAGGAGTCATCACCGGGATAATGTTTGCGCCGTGACGAATGAGTTCACGAGCGAGTGCAATAGTTTCAACTGCAGCAATACTTCCCGTTACGCCTAAGACAATTGTTTTGCCAGCAAGTTTTGTACTACTACTCCCCCGAATTTCATCTGCAGGATGCATTCTGTATCACGAAATAATGAAGATTTTTTATCGGACAACAAGAACCGATTTACTCGCATGACGGACAACCTTATCGGTAACACTGCCAAGGAGAAATCGCCCTTCTTTTCCATATCCTTTATACCCTAGGATGATGATATCAACATCATATTTTTTTGCAACGAGAAGAATTTCATCGGCAGGATCTCCTGCTTCAACGGTTACCTCAACTTTTCCGACTTTTCCTTCGATGTCTTTTGCAACTTTAGTAAGATTTTCCAGTGCCTTTTCTTTAAAAGAACCTGGTTTGACAATACTGCTAAGATCAATAGTCGGAAGCAACATGTTCGTAAAGGTTGATTCAACAAGTTCAGCAGGAATAACCGTAAGCATGACGATTTGATCTTCTTTGGTTGAACATTGTACAGCAACGTCAATTGCTTTTTTTGATGCTTCAGAACCATCATATGCAATGAGGAGTTTTTTCATACCAATCACATTCCAGTATGACATAGGATTCGTAGTATTAAGGTTTTGTTTTTACCTGCGTTATCACCTACATATATAGGCAATAAATTCTGCGAGGGGTAAACCATCATGAAAACGCATAATATAATTCCCGTTTATACTTTGTGCAAGTTTAGGAAGTCGATTATGAACAATTTTGAGACGTCCTTCAAGACAAGAAACATCAAGGGTGAATAATCGCCAGCAATCTCCTCGAAATCCTTTCAGACGAAACGCATAAATCGGCAGGGTTTTTGTTGTTTCGCAGGTGCGATGCATCCATTCTGCTTGCCGTTGGAGTTTTCCATCAACGCTACTGAAATGAAGAACATCCTCAACGCTTGCTTTGATTTCAATGAGAAACGAGACATCACCTCGAACTGCTACGAGATCAATACCAAATGAACCAGCTGCTCTGATGACGATAAACGGTTTCTTCGTGATACACAGATACTTCGTCTTTTCAAGTATGTCGCATGATTTTGTAATCTTTTCAAGCAGTTTTGTATCTCCTTCAAGAATTCCTTTAAGTTCACGTTCATAGACACTACTCATACTTATGCAAAAGGTAAAATACTGCGTACTCTTTTAATGGTTTGGGCTGGTTTCCATCTAGGTGGGATTGATATCTATGAAAACAGAAATCCTGGTCAAAGAAGTCATGAAAACGAACCCGGTGATCGTGAAAGCAACAGCAACTGTATTCGAAGCAGCACGACACATGAAACAGAAAAAAATTGGGAATGTCATCGTCGTAGAGAACAAACAACCCATCGGAATTTTAACAGAAAGTGACATTTTAAGAAAGGTTGTTGCAGAAGGTAAAGATAGTGACAAAGTGCTCGTAGAGGAAGTTATGACTACGCCGGTGATTGTTACTGATCCATATATATCGATAGATCAGGCAATGAAACTTATGGGGAAAAGCAATATCCGACGTTTACCGGTTGTTGAAGATAACAAGCTGATTGGTATCATCACCTTAAGAGATATTGCACGTATCTCACCAACGTTTCATGAAATCATGCGAGAATGGAACGATATAACACCACAGGAACGGATATTTTTTGAAGAGCAGAGTCTATCAGGTAAATGTGAGGATTGTGCTACATTATCAACCAGTCTTAAAAATATCCAAGGTCGTTTAATCTGCGAGGAATGCGCTGAAGAATATAAAACTGAATAACAACATTTTTTAAAAAAATATTGGAGAAAGGATGGAACTACATATGAAAGTCAAGGATGTTATGACAACAAATGTGATTACCGTTGCAAAAGATGATCATCTGAGCCACATACTGGATTTGATGAAAAAACATCGGATTACCAAAATTCCTGTGGTTGAGGGAAAAAAACTCCTCGGAATTGTAACCGATAACGAGATTGCATATAAACTAGGATCAATACGAAAACGGTTCGTTTCAGCGTCTCGTTTGCATGCATCATCGGTAACCGAAAAAGATGTGATGATTGTATCACCAGAAACTGACCTCTCCGATATTTTAAAAATGGTTGGAGAGCCTGGACCAACCATGCTTCCAGTTCTTAACAATGAGAAATTAGTCGGGGTGGTGACGAAAGCTGATCTTTTACCTTTGGTAAAAAGCGGAAATCAGCTTCGAAGTATCATCCAACATCCTGTTCATATGATTGCTCCTGATGATCGAGTGGTCCATGCACGTCGAAAGATGATTGAATATAATATTGCCCGATTACCAGTTACCGATGAAAAACACCGATTACGCGGCATTATTTCTGATTTTGAGATAGCAGTTGCCTTTGCAGAAATTAAAAAATCGTTTTCTCTGGGCCGTCAGAAACATCGGCTCGATCAGCTACTTGTTGCTGATGCGATGAAAACACCAGTTATTTTTACCAATCCTGACATGTCGATTGCCCATGCAGCTCGGTTAATGCATGAAGAGGGTGTTGGCGCTTTGCCCCTTGTTCAAAATGATGCTGTTGTTGGTATTATATCAAGGACCGATGTATTAAAAACCATATCGATAGAGGCATAAAAAGATTTTAAGTACCCTCATTGTTCTCATTATTGTATGCCCTATCATATTGCTTCTGATGACATTGTGGTAGACGCCGTTGTTCATGTACTCCGTCAGTATAGAACAATCCCTTCGCAACGTGTCCTCAAACATCTCGTAGAGGCGCATCTTCAGACAGAACACCAGGTTTATCATGTGAGCGAGGTGCGGCTTCGGAAGTTAGTACTCAAGCATGGTATTGCAACCGTTGAAATTCAGAGCAGGGAAGGTGATCCTGAGAAGGTTCTGACAAAATGTCCTGTCTGTGAAACCATGTTGAAACGGGTGAAAAATCAGACGATTTATGGTGGTGAGGTAACCATTGAGTACCACTGTGATCTGTGCGGCTACTGGACCGGAAAGAAAAAACGAGTTCCAACACGATATATTTTTCATGGAAAATGAACGGTTTTTCTCCAGAAAAATCTGATAACAGTATCAAGGGATGCAGTGCTTTTCTTTTGCTGCTGTTCAGATGCAAATCATTATATAATTAGAAAGATAATATTCTTTAGGAGTACAAAAACCAAACTGATTCCTATGCGCAGAATTCCTGCATGTGTCATACTGAGTATGCTGTGTATATCGACAGTTGGATATGTTGGTTCTTCTATCCCTTCAAACCTGAGTACTCCTTCAGTTGTAAACCCAGCATCGTATACTCAAGGATATCGATATAACATTCAGGGATGGATCTATGTCTATATCAGGGGAGACGCCTATGAACGAGGATATCAACATGGGTATCTGCTTGCCGCTGAGATTGTTGATATGTTGAATCGTTGGAGTTATATGATTCATCACTATCCCACCATAGAACAGATCAGCCCTCGTCTTTCCGATGAACGATTTCATCGTGTTGCACAACAATGGTGGGATTTTTGCGTTCAGAACTGCTATCGAATGTACTGGGATAAATACCCGGGTGAATACCGAGAGGAAATCCAAGGAATTGCTGATGGTGTCGCTGCACGAGGTGGTACCATCCATGGACGATCGGTAACCGTGAAGGATATCCTTACCATGAATCAGATGTATGAGTTTATGTCAAAATTAACAAAAATCCCGAAAGCACTACATCCTCTCCGAAGCTTTTTTTATCAGCTACAACAGACGTTTTCTGAATTTTCAAATCTTCGTATCAACGATCTACTCGATCGGTTTCTTTCGCAGGATCCTGCACATCACTGTAATGGTTTTATTGCAACTGGAAATGCAACAACTCATGGTCAAATCGTTTTTACCCATTCGACGATCTGCGGTGGAGGGATGTGGTGGTGGACGTATTTTATTTCACTCCGATGGAATGTGATCCTTGATGTACACCCAACTCAAGGAAATCGTGTCATCATGTCAACCTCCCCCGGTCTTATCTGGAGTGATGAGGATTACTATCAAAATAATCAAGGCATCATGCTGTTAGAAACAACGCTTCCTCAAGGGTTGTACGACAACAAAGGATTGCCGTTATCAATCCGTGCTCGGAAAGCACTCCAATATGGAACAACGATTGACGACGTGATCATGCATCTGACGTACCAAAATGATGGTTCGATGAATGCTGTCTGGTTGATTGGTGATAGTACAACTGGTGAGATTGCCCGGTTTGAACTTGGATATCATGCCTCAGCAGTCTGGCGGACCATGAACGGATTCTTCTGGAGTGCAAACAATCCATATGACCTCAGCGTTCGACTTGAAAAATTTTCTATCAAAAAATATATTCAGAAGCTTGCATGGAAACTAGTCGGTATCCCAGGATATGGATATTTTTCACCCCGCTATCATCCTGAAGCCCGCGATTTGAAATACGAAGAACTCGGAAAGAAATACTATGGTCGGATTGATGTTGACCTCGTCAAAGAACTAGCGACAACCTCGCCGATTAGCGACTGGATAACTGACATTAAAATCACTGATACTGAGCTTGTGCGGAACAATGGGTTATGGATGTTCTGGGGCAATCCAGATAAAATATTGAATATCTCTCGGTTTGATACTCGAAATCAAACAATTGAAGCAGTACCACCTGCAGGGTGGGCGCGAATCTATGGCTTGCCTGAAAAACATACCTTTTCATTGATTATCCAACCCAATCAGCAGGGAAATACGACAAAACTGCTCTGGAAAACACGTATTGCTGAACAAACCAATGATTTTTACTCATGTGCAGCACACGATGGATCTGTGATCTATACTGCAACCTCGGAAAATACTCTCGTTGCCCTGAATATGACTACAGGGACGCTGCTTTGGAAAACATCTCTTGGAAAAAATCCAGTACGACCTGTTGTATATCAAGAGTACCTGTACGTTGGATGTGCTGATGGTCTGTATGCATTTACGAAGGACGGGAAAAAACACTGGGTGTTTTCCTGTGAACCGATATGTTCCCCCCCAGTTATGTATGAGGATCAGATATTACTTGGAACCCAGAAGGGACTGCTGTATGGTGTGTCTTGCAAAGATGGAAAACTGCTGTGGAAGATCTCATTTCCTGCTGCACTGTACCTCGGAAGTATCTCCAACGAAACACTCGTGGTTACGTCGGGGATGAGCTGCGCGGCATTCACCATAACGAATCGTTCAATCAGATGGTGGTGGAACACCACCGGTATCATCACCTCAGCTCCTTGTATCTCTGACACAATGGTTGTTGTCGGATCCTGGGATACACACCTGTATGCTCTTGATCTGAACACCGGTGCTCTGCTCTGGAAATATGAAACAGGATGGGGGGTTGATGTACAACCAATTGTTGATGAAACCATGGTGTTTGTAGCTTCAGCTGACAACAACTTGTATGCACTCAATAAAACAACCGGACTACTCGAATGGGTTTTTACAGCAAACGCTGCATTTCACGGCCAACCATGTGTCTATGGCGATTATATTTTTGCCGGTTGTGATGATGGTACGTATTATGCTGTGAATCGATCAACAGGAAAACTAGTTTGGAGGTATACCCCTGGTGAAACAATACCACCTGGATCTCTCCGAAATTATATTACAACTCCATTGCGTTCAAATCCAGTTGTTTTTGATGGAAACGTTATTTGTAGTGCACTTGGATCTGTTGTTGCTTTAGATGCTCAAACAGAGACCTCTGAAAATATACCACCCAGTCCTCCAGAGCATCATGGACAAGATGACGAAACACCTGATGAGAATCCTGATGAACATCAACCTGATGAACAACCACCAGCTCATGAGGAACAGGAACATCAGGATAATACCTCTCTTGATGAGTATCGTTTTATTTTTTTATGTGCTGGACTCCTCATAGGTATTGTTATAACTGCTGGATATGTACTTCGAAGAAAACAAAGATACGTATGACGATTAATGAATATGTAGATAGCAACAGTTTTTATTGGGCCATCCCTTTCAACGTCATAAATGACATGGCTTTCCCCCTTCAAGGGAAAGAAAAATGACCATCAGCATTTTACTAGTAACACCCCGGCGATCCATCCATGACATAAATGTCATAGAGATTTCTCGCTCGAATTGGTTTAACCTTATTGGTCATTTTTAACTATTTTTGACCGATACATATTTACTCTGGTTGAACCTTCGTTTCCAGATAAGAGAACATAACCTGAAAAAGAGGTTAAAAAGCATCGAAAATGAAGCGACTGCTAGGTACCAAGAATCGTCCAAAGACCTCTTGTGTTCAGATGCCAAAGAGCAGACAGAAAAAATTGAATGAGAAAAAAAAGGTTTTCTCGCAGAAAAAAATCAGGATGAATATCCTTGTTTTTACATTCATTAAAGTTCTGTTTAAGCACGAGGATTTGACAATAGAGTAAAAGCAAAATTTTCCCTAGTTTTTACTCTTGTTGTGCTAGTTTGTCAAAATGAGATTCTGCACACGAAACTTTATATAATGTTGATAAGATATTCAAGTATATACTGTGGTAACCATACTTGGATGATGAGGGAGATAACAGAAAAAGAAAAAAATTGCTGTTTCTCGAAATCATAAATAAAAATTGGAAAAAATATATATACCAAGTACGGTATTAATGCCACAACAAAAAGCCTACAAAAATAAAAAAATAGGCTAGGAGAGAATGGGAAAAAATGAAAGCAAATAGAAAATTTATAGATGGTGAGGAAGCAGTATCTGCGGTTATTGGTGTTATCCTCATGGTAGCAATTACCGTCGCCATAGCCGCAACCGTCTACGTCTACGTCAGCGGAATGATGGACGTCAGTGGTGGATCTGCACCAGTTGCAGTCATCAACATCAACGATGGAGTAGCCACAGCAAGTTCTACAACAGGAACGTACAGTGCCAACGATGAAGTATTTGTATTATTCCATTATAGTGGTGACACCATTCCAATGGCAGATGTCGTAATTGAATATATGGGTGGAGCTGTCACTTCATGGGATACACTCATTGGATCAACAACAACCGGTGGACTAACTGCTGCCGCTCCAGCAGATGGTTTCTTCCAATTTGGTGATGAAATCGTTGTTAAAGCAGTTGATGCTAACACCCAAGCAGGTGTGTATACTTTCCGCATCCGTCATAACCCAACAAGTTCATGGGTCATGCCAGCGAAAACCGCAACTGCTGTTTAAACACCATACTAACCACAATCTCAACTCTTTTTCTTCCTTTTTTCTCTAAAATCTTTTTAGAGTCTAAAACAAAATACAAAATCAATGAATCAAAAAAAATATGGGGATGGGGTATACATGAAAAAACCATGCAAAAAAAAACTTAATCAAGAAGCAGTATCTGCAGTCATCGGTGTCACTATCATGGTTGCAATTACTGTCGCCATGGCTGCAGTAGCATATACCTATCTTACCGGTATGATTGGAGGCGAAACACCAACCCCAGTTGCATCGTTTAATATCAAAGATGGAACCGCAAATGCAAATGCTATGACTAATCTTTATAATGCTAATGATCAAGTTTTTATCATCGAACATTACAGCGGAGATACCATCACAACTAGTGAAATAACCATAGAATATAAAAGCCCAACAGGTACTTGGCAAACCCTCACCAGCACAGGACAAGCAGCTGGACTCAAAGCAACTATTCCCGCACATTTACAATTCGGCGATACTATCTCAGTAACCGCTGTCGATGCTAACACCAGAAATGGTGTGTATTTATTTCGCATCCGTCACAATCCCTCAGAAACATATCTGTTGCCTCAGATAGAAGCAACCGCTATATAACACAACATTCTCCATTTTTTGTGATTCTTGTACATTTCACAATGTCACCTAAAATAACCGTTTTTACCCGCATGAATCGTTTTTTTTTCGTATCCCTCCTTGTCAACGTATTACGTTTATCGTATCTTTGGGAGTTTTTGTTCGGTTCGTTTCGTTCCATTTGGTTGTTGTCGTCGTTTCATGATTTTTTGTGAACGGGGAAGGCAGAGGCGAGGATGGAGTTATGGGCGAAACGATAAAAGAATTCTATATGAACCTGAGAGTACTACGAAAAACCAAGCAGCCATTTCCACACAGGAAGAACCTGTATCGTTTTATTCGCTACATGAATTTCTTCCTCCTGCTCTTTTGTAAGAAGCAAACCTTCTTTCAAATGAAACATTTCCATAGCTTCAAGTAAACCAGCGACCTCGCGTTCCTTATCACCTTCATCCAGAACATAACAAACCTGGATCGCCTCACAAATCCGCGTGTCTTCTTTAACCAGGAAATCACATTCGTGATGATTTGTAAAATAATACACATCTTTTTTCTGTCGTTTCAACTCAAGGAACACCAGATTTTCTAAAACCTGCCCTTTATCCGAGGAAAACGTTGTTCCAAAAACATAATGAAACGCGGGATCAACCGTGTAGATTTTTTTTGGGGCGTTGAGTTGCTTTTTAAGAGAATAATCAAAACGCTGCACCTCAAAAAACAGATACGAGTTGCACAGATATGAGATATACTCTTTAACTGTAATCGAATTCGATAGCTGTAATGTTTTTTTCAAGGAGTTGTAAGTGAAAGGAGAAGCAATCGTTGTCATTAAAATATTGACAAGTTCTTTCAAGGTTTTCTGCCGTTTAATCATATATCGGGCAATGATATCTCGATAGAGAATGTTATTATAGAGTGTGTGAAGATATTCCTTATCCCTGGTTTTCAGATATTCCGGTATTCCACCGTGAATCATATACTCATCAAACAACCGAATCAAATGAACTTTTTTTTCTGTTAGATACAACCAGTCTTTTTGTGGTACACTTTTTTTGAATCGAAGAAATTCTCTAAACGAAAACGGATACACTTCAAATGCTTTATACCGTCCAGTTAACCGTGTGCCAAACTCCTTGCTCAACAGCGAGGCATTGGATCCAGTGATGATTATTTTTTTCCCTTGATCATGAAGTCGCCGAACAAATGTTTCAAATTTATCGATATTTTGAATTTCATCAAAAAAATAGAATTTAGGAGATGGATACACCTCAAGAAGGATTTCATGCAGTTGTTCAAAATCTTTAGCGTTGAACTCAAGAAACCGTTCATCATCAAAATTGACATAACACATATTCTTGTTCTGATGTATCAGTTGTTTCAAAAGTGTTGATTTACCGCTTCGTCGCAATCCCGTAAGTATAAGAATTCTTGGATCCTTGAACCAGGATACGATGTCGTCTATATTTTCTCGAAGAACAGTTTCTCCAGGGAGAACACTATCATTTTTCTGCTGGATGACAACCTGACGAAAAACTTCCTTCGACATCATACTAAATGGTAGTTAGTATTAACATATAAATGTTTTCATTACCAATTAGCACAATGCAACATACTGAACGTGGCAGCGGCCTTGGCGAACAATCGTTTTCAGAAACAACCGACATTCTTTACCGTCTGTACGATGATCAAATCCGTAGTCTCATGGGTGACTCCTCAACCTTCCAAACCGTCATCTAAACACGATTTTTTCCACATGAATCATTTTTTCTATGTTACCTTACGCCAACGTACTCCTTTTATGCCAGTATTGGTGTTTTATTCGGTTCGTCTTGCAGAGTTGATTGATCTCGTTATTTGTGGTTTTTATGATTTTTTGAGCGGGATAGTAGCGTAGGATGAAAAATAAGGTACAGAAAAGATGGTAATGACGCAGGTATTCTAGGACAAATGCATAAAAATGGTTAATATATCGATTACAATCGAAAGATTTATAATTTTCATTCGATTACGTTAGAGTGATGAAAGAAATCTTATTTGACTGGAATCCATGGTGGGCAGAATCATATACCTTCCAAAAAGTAAAAAGGGAACTCTTCCAACGCATCAAACCATGGATTGAGAGAAAAGAAATCATTGCACTCCTCGGGGTTAGGCGAAGTGGAAAAACAACCGAACTTTTTGAGATTATTGACCACCTCATTCATGAACAACATATCAACAGAGACAATATCTGCTTCATAAAAGCAGATGACGATCGTGTGGAAAAAAAAGAGTTAATTCAAAAAGCATTAGACGAATACATCACCTGGAAAAATCCGAAAGGTAGAATCTTTCTATTTATCGATGAAATACAAGAAATACCTGAATGGCAAAAAACACTTAAAAGAATATACGATCTTGAACAAGAAAACAAAAAGATTTTCATTTCAGGATCCAACGCCTCGTTATTGAAAGAAGAACTCAGTTATCTCCTTACGGGGAGATTCGCTTATTTTGAATTGTATCCCTTTAGTTTTAAGGAGTTCCTCCTGGCTCATAATATCAAGATACAAAATGAAATGGATTTGATACAGCAGAAAAATACGATTAGGAATCTTCTCCTCGCCTATATCGAATACGGAGGTTTTCCTGAAATAACTCTTGAAAGAGATAAAGAAAAGAAAGAAGAATTGTTACGCTTTTACTTTGAATCAATCCTCTATAGAGATGTCGTAAAAAGAAAAAATATTAGAAATGTCGAAAAACTCGACCGACTGGTAAGATGGCATTTGCAAAATACATCTGCCTATGCAAACTATGAGAAACTTGGCAAGTATTGCGAACTATCAACAGATACGACAGGAGAATACACGCGATATCTTGAAGACGCCTATCTCATTTTTGTTGTAAATATTTTTGCTTATTCGCTAAAGAAACAATTCGTTAATCCGAAGAAAGTGTATTGTATCGATCCTGGTATACGAAAAATCGTCGGATTCATCTTTTCTCAGGATAGCGGAAAAATGTATGAGAATATAGTGTTTATACATCTCCGACGGACCGGAAAACAAATTTTCTATTGGAGCGAGAAACACGAATGTGATTTTATCATCCAAAATAAAATGAACATCGAAGAAGTGATTCAGGTTTCATCTGATCTTCAAGAAAACAAAGAACGGGAAGTGAACGGTTTACTCGAAGCCATGAAACATCTCAACGTTCTAAAAGGAAGTATCATTACGAAAGATTACGAATCGAAAGAAATCATCGATGAAAAAGAAATTCGATTTATCCCTCTCTGGAAGTGGCTCCTTCTTCGTTGATCTTTTTTTGTTTCTATATACGACTGCAATCATGGAGACGAAGTACTTTTCAGGACCAGCTAGAGTAGTGTACCAACTCTAGGCATATCGACTGATCTTGTAGATTTCATTCCAAGAGCAAACATGATGGTGACGTCACTTTCCAAAACGTCACCTAAAAAACCATTTTATCCGAATATTACCACACAACAAACCCCGTTATTCCTTGTGAATCTCACCGAAAAAAAACACAGTATTCGAGAGAAAACCATATATCTACGGTAGCAATACTCTCTATAGATGGATACAGAAAGGCGTGATCGATACAAGGATAAGCTTGAACTCATTGAAAAAAGACTCCAAGAAATAGAAGAGTGGACAAACATATCCTCGCAAGAGTTTATCTCAGATGAAAAAACGAAACTCGCAACATATAAAGCGTTTCAAGAACTAGCAGAATCCTGTATGGATATCGTTGCAATGGCATGTAAAGATTTAAAAATTCTGCCGAAAGATGATTACACCAATGTCGAAAAACTTAGTCAAAAACTGAACATCAATAAACGAATGCTCCAAGAAATAAACGGACTTAGAAATAGGTTGATTCATCGATACAACAGCACTGATGATACCGTAGCTTTTGAGAGTATCCACGAGCTAATGATAGAAATCAATACATTTATAGACGTGATTAAACGATGGATAAAAAAATCATTAAAAAAATAAAAAACGATTTCTCACCATTCCACAATAGAGTATTGGGCATAGTACTCTATGGCTCACACCAGAAAAGAACTCAGACAGCTCGGAGCGACATCGATATCTGTATTATAGCCCCCGGTGAAAATCACAAAAGACTGTTTAAAGAGATGCTTCCCCTCAACTATGACATTAAGATTTTTGAAACAATGCCGCTCTTTCTAAAAATACAAGTTATTCACCATCATAAGATACTGTATACAAAAGATCGATATGCACTCTACGAGTATTTCTATATTTTTAGAAAACTCTGGAATGATCAAAAAGAAAGACAGCGTCTCACTAAAAAAGAAGCACTCTACCTCTTTAGTTAAACAAAGAGATGCTGTACCTTTGACTTAAGATTCCTTTGTAATTGATCCTATATATATTTTAATTCTTTGAGTTTTTTTATGACGTTCTGAGTGCTTTCGTCAATTGTTTCTTTATCAGAATAAAGAATCAAATCAGGATGTTTCGGTTCTTCGTAGACATCATCAACTCCAGTAAAATCTTTAAGTTCACCAGTACGTGCTTTCTTATACATCCCTTTTACATCTCGTTGTATACAAACCTCAAGAGGGCATTTAACATAAATTTCAACAAAAGAACCAAGAATACGTCGAGCATACTCGCGATGTGTTTGATACGGAGAAACAAAGCTTGCTACCACAATAACCCCATGCCGCGTTAACAGTTTTGCAACAAAAGTAACTCGTCGTATATTCTCATCTCGGTCCTTTTTTGAAAAACCAAGATCACTGCAGAGCTCCTTTCGAACGTTATCCCCGTCGAGAACCTCAACTGCATAACCATCTCCTCTCAATATATCAGCAACACGATGTGCAATTGTAGTTTTACCAGAACACGGTAAACCAGTAAACCATACTGTAAACCCTCGTTGATTTTCCCTCATCGGTTAACCTCACAACCAGTATCAGTTAAAAAATCTATAATTTTTTCAACAAAAAGATGAGTTTTTTCCTTGGGAACAATAGCACCAAGTACCTCTGCCTTCCCACCGGTTTTAAAACCATACTTCTTTCCAAGTTGAATTAACGGTTCAACATTCTTATGACTCCGAACATAAATCTGATCCATATCTTTAAAAAAACCGGTATTAATAACAAGTGTGTTTTTCCCAGATTGCCATGCAATTTTCCGGGTGATCGTTGAAATAATATTATACGTCGTATCAATTTTTTTAACCACGACGTCTTTAATTATCTCCTGGGGTTGACGAAGACACAATGAAATTTCTTCGTCGAGTTTGATGAGGTTTTTTTTCCATTGTGAATTCTGAAGAATCATATCACCATTGGTATAATCTAATAAGCGGCGGGGCGCTTCCTCGACTTGTTTCTTATCGCCGATCTTATAACACGAATCAAGTAAATACACCATTCGAAGCATCGTATCAAAAGAGATACCATACAAGGAACAATACTGCTCAATACGTGGGTACATTGCGTTATTACCCAGAATTTTCTGTTCATGATCACCGACAACACCAAGTAACGCCCATAACGTAACCTCCTGTTTCAGAAACTCATTCACAATCCAGCTTGTAGATGGATATAGATCAGGATTTTTACCACGACTAATCGGGTTATAATGGTGAACCGCAGGAATGATGTTTTGAAGATGATGATCAAAAATAAATATTTGTGGAATGGTTTTCGACAAACGAAGAATGTTTTCCTCAGGGAGAGCCATATCAACTATGATAAGAAAATCATACTTCGAATAGCAAGTCAATTCAGCCTCCGTAAGAAAATAATTTCCCAACTCTGGAGTAACATTGGTAATGGTTTTATCATGTAAAAATTCTAATATCAGACGTGCTGAACAAATGCCATCGGTATCCCAATGATGGAGTAAAAGCCCCTCCCCCAAAAGATGAATCAAATCCTTTTTTTCACACATACAAAACCTTTTTACTCTTCATGTTTACTCTCTGATCATCCCAGCACCAACTGTCTCATTTGTCTGCTCATCAATAAGAATCAAAGAACCTGTAGAACGATTCCGTCGGTAACTATCAAAGAACAACGGTTGCGAAGTATGAATCTTGATCCGACCGATCTCATTTAAACTAAGCTCCTCAACCTGTTCAACGCGATGCAAGGTGTTGATATCAATTTTATAGTAAATCGACGTAACTATTCCTTTAACCTCTCGAGTTGTATGGCGAATACTATACTTTTTCCCAGAGATCAACGGACGTGTACTCATCCAACATACCAACATATCAATATCTTGACTGACAGTTGGTAGATTATGCTCACGGACAATCATATCTCCACGACTCACATCAATATCATCTTCAAGCTGCATAACAACTGACATCGGTGGAAAAGCTTCCTGAACACACCCAGAAGGGGATTCAATTGTTTTAATTTTAGTTGAAAAACCGGACGGCAATACCTTAACACGATCCCCGGGTTTGAACACACCACTTGCGATTTTTCCTGCATACCCTCGATAGTCATGATACATTTCAGATCGAGGGCGAATCACGTATTGTATCGGAAATCGACAGTCAACCAAATTCTCATCACTACCTATATGGATATTTTCAAGCAGATACATAAGTGTTGGACCTTTATACCACGGCATATTCTTGGAGGGTTCAACAATGTTATCACCATGCAACGCACAAATCGGGATAAAAGAAATATCATTTACCTGAAGTTTTACGACAAAATCCTCAATATCCTTCTTGATCTTTTGATACACTTCCTGTTGATAATCTACTAAATCCATCTTATTGATACAAATCACAAAATGAGGTATCTGCAATAATGCTGCTATGAAAATATGTCGATGAGTTTGCTCAACAACACCATTTCGAGCATCAACTAAAATCACAGCAAGATTTGCCGTTGATGCACCAGTAACCATATTTCTGGTGTACTGGATATGTCCTGGTGTATCAGCGATGATGAACTTACGTACCGGCGTAGCAAAATATCGATAGGCAACATCAATAGTAATCCCCTGCTCACGTTCTGCCCGAAGACCATCGGTTAACAATGCAAGGTTTAATGTTTCTCCGCGCTGCTCACAGAGTCGCTCAAGATTTCTGAGTTGATCCTGAAAAATAGTTTTACTGTCGTATAACAATCGCCCAATCAACGTACTTTTCCCATCATCAACACTTCCTGCAGTGGTAAACCGAAGTAACTCCATTTCAGCATAGTTTCGCTGAGTCATTATTAGAAATATCCCTCCTTTTTCCGATCTTCCATTGAATTTTCAGATCTCAGATCATCACCTCGACTCACCCGTTCTGACTGCCGAGATTGCGCAATCTCATCAACAATTTCTCTGATGGATACTGCTCGTGACTGGATCAAACCAGTACATGTCATATCTCCAACGGTACGACAACGTACAAGCATTGATTTCACATTTTTCTTCTCATGATCATCAAGATGTAGGAACGGAGACAACGCATAAATGACACCGTCTCGAATAATACACTCTCGCTGATGAGCAAAATAAATCTTGGGTACTTCGATATTTTCCCAAAGAATATATTGCCAAACATCAAGCTCAGTCCAATTACTTAACGGAAAGATTCTAAAATGTTCCCCGGCATGTTTTCGTCCGTTGTATAGATCCCAAAGTTCAGGACGTTGATTCTTTGGATCCCATTGACCAAAATCATTTCGATGAGAAAAAAATCGTTCCTTTGCCCGTGCTTTCTCTTCATCTCTTCTTCCTCCTCCAATTGCTGCATCAAACTTATACTGATGGATCGTATCAAGCAATGTCGTTGTTTGTAACAGATTTCTACTCGCATACCGACCTGTTTCCTCATGAACTCGTCCTGCATCAATTGATTGTTGTACTGATCCTATAATCAACCGTACTCCCAGTTTTTTGACGAATGCATCTCGAAACTCTATGGTTTCTGGAAAATTATGACCGGTATCGATATGAACAAAGGGAAAAGGAATGGGTGCAGGATGAAATGCTTTTTTTGCCAGAATTCCAAGGACAATTGAATCTTTTCCCCCTGAAAATAACAAACAAGGGCGTTCAAACTGTGCCACAGTTTCACGAAGAATATATATTGCTTCTGACTCTAGTTTCTCCATATGATTTAAAGTATATCGAGTCATAATTTGCCAGTACTTCAGTATCAACATATTTATATATGTTTGTTTTTTGTAAAAAAAAGCGCATTTCGACAACTGAAAACGTCTTGCCAAGCCCACCTCCAAAAAAGGTATCTTAATAATCCAGAAAAACTATACAAGGACCTATGACAAATGAACTGATGATACTAAACATCATCCGATTTATAACAGGATCGCTCGTACTTCTCTACGCATCGTACACCGATATTAAAACCAGGCGGGCAGCAAATTATCTCTGGGTCATCATCGGAGGGGTTGGAACGATTCTGCTCATCATCCAGTATATCATGATTGGTTTTGACAATATCTTTATGCTCATCTTCATCCCTCTCTTTATCGGCCTTATGTATCTTCTGTTCCAACTTCGAGTAATTTTCGGAGGAGCTGATGCAAAAGCATTTATGGCGCTTGCAATCCTTGTCCCTATTCAACCGGTCATCGCATCATTTCCAATTCTTGATAGCGGGCCAATAACTATGCCAGGATCCTGGATCATCTTTTCAAATTCGGTACTCCTCTTTCTGATAATCCCTATTAGTTTATTGATCTATAATACCATAAAGAGAAATCTCCAATTCCCCTATTGTCTGCTTGGTTATCAAACATCGGTCGAACGGGCACGGCAAACATTTGTCTGGCCTCTCGAGAAAATAGTCGACGGAAAACGAAAATTCTCCTACAAACCACAAGAAGAAGACATTGAGGAACATCTTAAAAAGTTCGACGAACAAGGAATCAAAACACTCTGGGTTACCCCAAAAATACCATTTATGATTCCGATGCTTGCTGGTTTTATCACCACTTTTATCCTTGGAGACCTTCTATCAGCTTTGATATATTCTCTTGTATAACAATAACAACAAGAAGAACATACATATATACCTTTTTTTCATTACCAGTCTGCGAGCTATGACAAAACGAGATTACTATGAAATTCTTGGAATCGACAGAAATGCTTCAAAAGAGGACATCAAAAAAGCATACCGTAAACTCGCATTAAAATATCATCCTGATAAAAACAAAGAAAAAGATGCAGAAGAAAAATTCAAAGAGATTTCTGAAGCATATGCTGTTCTCTACGACGATGAAAAACGAAAAATGTATGATACCTATGGTCATGCAGGAATTGATCAGCAATACACACGAGATGATATTTTCAGAGGTACCGATTTCAGCGATATTTTCAGAAGTATGGGATTTGATTTTGGGTTCAGTAGTTTTGATGATATCTTTGAACAGTTTTTCGGTCAACGCCGGGGATACAGTCGACAAGAACGAGTTCGAAGAGGATCTGATCTCCGGTATGATATCGAAATTACGTTAGAAGATGCATATCGTGGGATGCAAACAGAACTTGATATCCCCCGTTCAGAACCATGCGACACATGTGGCGGAAGTGGTGCAAAACCAGGGACAAGTCCACAACGATGCACCCAATGTGATGGGACCGGGCAGATTCGACGATCCCAGCGTACTGGTTTTGGTTTATTTACCCAGGTCACCGTATGTCCTCGATGCAACGGTCAAGGTACTTTTATTGAACAACGATGCCCAAATTGCCGAGGACGCGGCGTCGTACAAAAGACTCGTAAGATAGAGATTACCATACCTCGCGGTATTGACGACGGCTCGCAACTTCGACTTGCGGGACAAGGAGAAGCTGCACCAGGTAACGGTGTAAACGGCGATTTATACATTGTTGTTCACATCAAAGAGCATCCGTTTCTGACACGAAGAGGATCTGATTTGTATCAGAAAGTAAAAATTAGTTTTCCCCTTGCGGCTCTCGGCGGTAAAAAGATGATTCCTACATTACAAGGTTCTGAAGAACTTCGGATCCCCGAAGGAACTGAGAGTGGAGATATGTTCAAATTAAAGGGAAAGGGCATGCCGTACTTACGGGGCAGTGGTTTTGGTGATATGTATGTTGAGGTTCATATTGAAACACCAAAACGGTTATCCCGGAGAGCTCGTATGCTCCTCGAAGAATTTGACAAAGAGTGTTCTGAATAAAGCAGTTTTCTTTTACACAACGGTTTTCTTGAAGTATATTTTCAGACAGAGCTGTTTTTCGTTATTCTCTATATAAATATAAAATTAAAATAATATTTTTTAAATAAATTTAATATGATACAAAAACTATAAATATGAGAGATAATGATTTACTATCGCAACCAGATATCCAGATGATGAGGTATGATTCGTACAAAAGTGATTAATGATTCTGTTGATCTTGTCTCGATAATTCGAGCGTTTGACTCTCCCGTCAAAAAAGAAGTATTCTACGAAATTTTAAAAGATTGGACCCCGACAAGCATGATTGTTGAAAAATACGGCGAAGAAGGAAGAGATGCTCTAGAATTTTTTGATAAAATGAAACTAGCAGAAACAAAATGGACAACCCCTGATGAAGGAATCGAAGGAAAACCACAAAAGATGTACCGCTCTTTTTATTCCCTTTTCAACATCAACATATCTTGCCCGGTAAACGAGATAAGTGAAATATTTAACATCTCTTCTCTTGACGATAAACAATTCGAAGAACTCGAATCAAAAATCTATGATTTTATCGGAGAAACTGGAGCATTTGGAAATAAAGTTTCAGAGGCATTCAAAATATCAAATACCGCATTAAAAGCATTGGTCAAACGATCAAATAAGTTCAACTATACCGGACTAAAGATAACGAGAAAACAAGAGTGATGCTAATTTTTTTAACAACACTTTTAAAACCATATCTGATTATCCTACGAAATGGATGTAACAACCATACTCATACAAACCTTCTGGATCATCATCCCTGTGTATGTCGCCAATGCAAGTGCTGTTTTGGTCGGTGGTGGAACGCCGGTTGATTTTCACAAAATATGGCGTGATGGAAAACGTATCCTTGGAGATGGAAAAACCTGGAGAGGCTTACTGCTTGGCACCTTCCTTGGGATGATCGTCGGTTTCGCTCTCTCCATAGCAGCATTTTACATCAATCAAACTGAGTACTCCTACTTGCATCTAACTGATTTTTCTGCATTTCCCCTCATGATTCCTATCTTGTTTTCACTTTGTTTTGGTGCGCTCCTTGGAGATATCGTCGAGAGTTTTTTTAAACGGCGACTCGGCAAAGAACGAGGATCCGACTGGATTCCTTTTGACCAACTCGACTTTATCCTCGGAGCATTAACACTCTGTTTTATACTCAGTAGTATACTTGCTATTACGGGAGTCACCAAAGAAAATTGGTTCACGAGCAACCTTACCGTCGGGCATATCGTCATTCTCTTAGTAGTAACACCGTTTATCCATATAACTGCAAATGCACTCAATAAAAAAATACGAACCTCAAAAAAATAAACATAAACTATAAGAGGATGAATACTGTTTTTCCATTGGTACAATTCTCGGGAGGAGTATGAGTAGACAAACGAAAAAAAGCCAGAAAAAGACCACAACAAAACAAGCGATGAACGAAGCATTAAAACAATGGCTCTCTGAAACAGATCAACAAATCCTATCACAGAAAATTGAACATCACCTCGAAGGAAGAAAACCAGAAGGAATGTGTCGGGCTTGCGGAGTTAATCAAGCAAAAGCAATATGTATCAAATGTGGTAACTCTGTGTGCATTTCTTGTTACTATAGCATCATCGGACTCTGCCGAAATTGCATCTCTAAAGAAACCGTAAACCAGTGGAAAGCAAAAAAACCAAACTGGAAAACTATCCTCGGCGTCGACTGGGTGGACGAGTAACACCACGTTCGTGTTTAATTCGTTCGCCTTCTAAAAATAATCCAGTCATCGCTCGAGCACACCGCCATGAAGAAGGATAAATTGGAACACCTGCAGATTTCAAATCAAGGACAAGGTCTTCAAATTCTTTTCCACCAACCCAACAGCCAAGAATTGGTTTCTGATACTCTTCATGGAGTTGCTGTTCTTTAATCATTTTCAAAATCGCACCAGTATATTCACGTGGTCGAGCATACCCCGCATGAACCGATGCAACAATAACACCATCAATATGCGGATCTTGAAGTAAAGCAAGTGTTGATTCATAGTAGCGATAAAATCCTGCATCAGCAACCAGATCAACAGGGTTGTTCGGATTCACCAAGGGTGGCAATATTTTTTGAATTTTCTTATAGGTTTTTGATGAAAGTTTTGGAATCGTTAAACCATTTGCCTCACAAGCATCGGTCAGCATAATCCCAAGACCACCGCCGTTGGTAACAATACCTATGCGGTTTCCCCACGCAGGCGGTTGGCCATCGAGTGCACGTGCCATATCAAAGAGTTCGACGAGATCACGACATCGAATACCACCCGCTTGCTTAATTGCAGCACTGTACAACTCATCGCTACCTGCCATAGAACCGGTATGCGAGGCAGTTGCACGAGCACCCGCCGCGCTCCGTCCTGCTTTCACGACTAAAACAGGTTTGTCACAGGCATGAATACTATTCATGAATTGCCGGCCGTTTTTTACTGCTTCAATGTACATACCGATAACTTTCGTTTCAGGGTCTTTACTGAAATAATCGATAAGATCAACATCATCGATATCGATTTTGTTGCCGACACCGATAATTTTTGAGAGTCCAACGAACTCATTATTGGCAAGGTAGATCATACCCATACCGAGGGCTCCACTTTGACTAATCAAAGCAAGCCTTCCTTTCCGGGGCATACCAAAAACAAACGATACATCCAAACTATCCGAAGCGTTTTTATAACCCATGGTGTTTGGCCCAAGGATACGAATGCCGGTTCCTTCAACGATTTTTTTGATTTCTTCTTCTTGAGCATGGTTGCCAATTTCACTAAAACCTGAGGAGATGATGATAATATATTTTACCTTTTTTTGGACACAATCCCTGACAACATCGGTAACAAACGGAGCAGGAACTGCAATCATAACTAGTTCGACCGGACCTGGAATATCCGTCAATTTTTTGTAACATTTTAGACCAAGAATCTCTGCTTCATTTGGATTCACCGGATAAAGCTTACATGAATATTCTGAAATGAGGATGTTTTTTAAAGATGCATGTCCGATTTTTGTTGGATTTTTTGATGCACCGACAACAGCTACACTTTTTGGTTTAAAGAATGATTCGAGCGGTATTTTCATTACTTGATTTCCTCCTTTGTATCTCGTACACTAAATAACCTAGAATAATTACAAACGACAACAGCTCTTATTACTTAAACATACTGAAAAAAGATATATATTCATATATCTCTGTTTAAAGATATGATTTCATAAGCTGAACAATTTCTGCGCTTGTTTTCGCCCTCCGGTATCCCTCGAGCAACTCATGGTTCAACACCAAAAACTGAGGACCCCATTTGTATAACGAAAGAAGCAACCGAGAAAGATCAACATCTCCAAGAATATACGCTGCTGCAGCAAACGCCTCAACTGTTGATAATTGAAACGGTTTTCCATAATTCACGGGATTCGCAGCAAGAAGAAACGGCAACGCTCGAGAAGTACACCGAACGTCAAGAATAGAAAACGTATCTTCTACATGCTTCCATGAACAATCCACAGCAACAAGACCATGGCGAGCTGCGGCCAAACGATCTTCAGCTGAAAAACATTTCTGCGCAAACGGATTCAACACCACCGCCTTCCGAGGAATACCTGCCATTGTTTTCTCTAATGTAACATACCCAAAACGAGATAGCTTTTTCGCAGTACATTTCTTCGGATCGTCTTCATCTGCATGATACACAATCAGACGGAATGGTTGATTCATAACCTATCGTATCTCCACATCAAGCACACCATGAATAACACCAGGAGCATAGGATTTTACCACATACTGTCCAAGTAACGTTGCTTGTTTATGATTTTGACGTGCAACTTCTTGAATATATGAAAACGGTTTCATAGGTACCTCTTCATCAGAATAAATACCGTGAAAATGAATAACCCCACCAGATGGCTTCAAACAAGACAATGCAACCGACAAAAACCGATGTGTACCATGAAGATACCCCATGATCACACGATCAGCACACAGTCGTGGGGCGCACGTCTGATTATCCCCGAAAACTGGTTTCACAATTTCAGTAACATGATTGAGAACAATGTTCTCACGTAAATACTGAAATGCAATAGGGTTGATCTCACACGCAATAATCCTCCAAGGTTTGCTAAATTTTGCCATAGGTAGTGAAAAATAACCAATCCCTGCAAACAAATCAACAACACATTCTGAAGGGTTTGAAATATATGCCATCCTCCGACGCTCATGCATGTTTCCTGAAGAAAACATAACCTTTTGAGGATCAAGCTTAAAACGGATGCCGTGCTCCCGATGAATCGTCTCGGTATCAGGAACGCCATACAATAATCGTACCTGCGGCTCACGATACACTCCAGATATACCGCCAACGTCATCAAGCACTGTTTTACAGTGCAACACCTCTGCATACACCTTACACACCTGCTCCTCATATCCCTTTAAACATGCAGGATATTTCACGAGCAACACATCACCAATTTTTTCCCATCTCCGAGGTAAACAAGAAATCTGATCATCAGAAAGCTGTGATCGCAGTACCTTTTTAATATGTTCAAACGGAGAATCCATACACTTCAAAATTGCGAATCGAAAACACTTATAAAAAGTCTTCAAAAGAAATCATCACCACCTCCAACAACTCTTATGTATAGCATTACTATTCCACCAAGAGTTATGCAGCTATTTCCCTACCAGTTCCGAAAATATCAACGAGACATCATCAACGATATCAGCAAAGCACTCCAGACAAAAAACCATCTTGTCTTTGAATCAGGAACCGGTTCAGGAAAAACAATATGTGTCCTTGCAGCAACAGTAACCTACGCATTAGAACACCAAAAAAAGATTATCTATACCACACGAACCAATGCACAACAGCAGCAAGTCATCCTCGAAGTTCGAGCAATCAAAAAGAAAAAACCAGCAACCCAGGTATATGCAGTTGCACTCCAAGGACGAGCAAACCTATGTATCCTTGCACAAAAAGATCAAGAACTCAGAAATGGAACATCTGAAGAATTATCGAAGTTTTGTGCAGAACAAAAGAAAAAAACACTTCAAAAAAAGAAAAACACCGGCTGTCCCTATTACAAAACATTTATTGGAAATCAAGAAAAAATCGACGAAATTCTCACCTATACACACCAGCATTTACCTACAGCGGAGGAATTTGTTGCATACTGTGAAAACAAAGGAATCTGTCCTTACGAACTCAATAAACTACTCATTAAACATGCAACGGTTATTGTAGTTCCCTACATCTACATTTTTGATACAGCCATTCGAATAAAACTTTTTGACTGGTTATCGATCTCAGAACAAGATACGATACTCATTGTTGACGAAGCTCACAATCTCCCAGATTATCTACGAGAGCTCTTCTCAGCACAACTCAGCATGAATATGCTCAAGAGCTGTACGTACGAACTCGAAAAATATGGAGATCCAACACTTCTCAACGGATCGATCTCTGTTTCACAGTTCTGTTCAACCCTCCAAGACATCATCAATGATCTCCGTTCAACGTACATCTATAAAATTTTAGAAAACGACCTACGAAAAAACGCTAAATTTGAAAATAAAGATGCTTTTATTCCAACCCATGAACTCGAAGCAGAACTACTCTCCCGGTTCAAAATAACCAGTACGAGCCTGCAGGACATTATCAGCGACCTCATCGCCTATGGAGAAAAAATCCAGGAATACCGACAAAAAGATGGAAAACTCCCACGGTCATATCTCCACAAGCTCGGTATCTTTTTATCGTTTTGGACAACTCTAGAAATGCATCAGTACATCAAACTGATTGTCGATTCAGAGGATGGTTTAAATCCCCACATTGAAGCGTATTGCCTTGATCCATCTCTTGGAACTGAAATCCTTAATCACTTTCATACTTCAATTCATATGTCTGGAACACTCAAACCACTTGAAGAATACCGTGATTCCCTGGGGTTGCCAAAAAACACCTCGCTCATGATCTATCCATCACCCTTTCCGAAAAAAAACCGAAAAATACTCTACACCAGCGATGTGACAACACGGTATGAAGATCTCGCTCGTGATAAAACTATCCTCCCGCGTATCTGGAGCTATATCACTGAAATCTGCAATACATTCCCAAAAAATACCATCGTCTTTTTCCCAAGTTTCAATACGCTTGCAACGTTTAAGAATACAGGTTGTCTAAATGACATCAAACGACATATCTTCATCGAAGAGCAAACCATGTCTCAGTATGCACTTATGGAACTAGTAAGCGAGTTTAAAATCTGCGGACAACAAAAAAGAAACCGAGCAACCATGTTTTCTGTGATGGGAGGGCGCATCAGCGAAGGTATGGATTTTCCTGCGGAACAACTTGAAATTGCAATCCTTGTTGGAATCCCCTACCCAAAACCAACAGCACGGCAACGTGGTTTACAACAATACTATGAATTAAAATTTAGAAAAGGATGGGAGTACACAGTTGAAGCGCCAACGACTCGTAAAATCCTGCAAGCAATCGGCCGACTCATCAGAAATGAACACGATCGCGGTGTTGCAGTCATTCTCGACAAACGCGCAGTCAGATTCAAACGATATCTTGACGATCTCACAAAATCAGAAAACATAACCCAAGAGATCCATGAGTTTATCAATGAAAAAACCCCTAAAAAATGATCAACGGGGAAGAAGATCAGGAATACCGTCAGAAATCGGATACGAAACATTACAGGTTTCACAAAAAAAAGACCCTGACAGTATCTCATCATTTTCCTCACAAGTAACCGTTAATGTAAGATTGCCTTTACAGACCGGACAACACAAGATATCAAGAATCTCTTTTCTCATGTACTACTCTCCTCCTTTGACATCACCGAGGTAGAATGCTCGTTTTTTTCCAAGATCAGAATCAAAAATATACGTCCAGTCTTCATCAGAGTTTTTCCTTGCCTCATCAAGATTTTGCATGAAATTCTTCACTTGGGAATCCATCAGATCAGCATAATGCAACACACAAGCCTCAATGGTTTTCGGTAATCGCGGTGAACCCCATTCATATCGACCGTGATGCGCAAGGATGAGATGACTCAAATGATTTTCTAAATCTTCAGAAAAAACTTTTTTCTGACTTCTGAGCAGAGCTATTTTTTCTCGGATTAACCGATCACCTATGATGATATGACCGATGAAAATCCCCTGATCTGATTTATCAATCGCTGCACCATACTTATATTCCTTTATTTTTCCAACATCATGCAGAATCGCACCAGTAATCAATAAATCTTTGTTTATGCTGGGATACATATCAACAATATGTTTACATAACTGGAGAACGCCCACCACATGTTGGAGATTTCCTCCAACATAGTTATGATGGTTGGTAATCGCGGATGGGGCATGGATATATTCCTTAACAAAGACGGAATCATCAAAAAACATATGGAGTAAATTTTTTAACTGTTCATTCTTGATTTCTTTGATCTCTTTTTTGACGATCTCATATAACGATGCGATCTGATTTTCATCAAGAGAACGAATAAAATCACTAACATCGTATTCAGAAAGGGAACACCGGCGTATACCGCCCGTATTCTCATTAATTGATATCTGTGGTTTCTCTTCATATAGTTCAGTCATACCAGAACGAATTTGAACAACATCACCGACTGAAAAACTATCAAAAATCCGTTTCACACGCTCTTTATTATCTCCACCCCAGAATTTCACAGGTATTTCGCCGGTTTTATCAGACGCGATAAATTCAAAAAACACTCCTTTTTTATAGGATCTTGGTGGTTTCTTCAGTTTTACTGCAAAAAAATCGTTAATTGCGTCACCCTCTCGTAAATTTTCGATGAATTGTTCTTTTTTCCGTCGACCACTATCAACGTTAATAATGGTCTGTTCATCCTTTTTCTTATCATAATGGTAAATGTCGGTCATTCCTCTAATCTCCACAGATTCATAGCATTGTTGAAAAGAACAGTAGTTTAAACACTTTTCCTTTACCGCCAAGAACTAATAAAAAAAGAAAAGAAAATGGTTGTTGTTATTCAATGCTGACCTTGTACCCAGAACCGCCCTTTTTCTTATCTTTCTTCTCAAGAACAATATCAAGGACGCCGTTTTTATAGGTCGCTTTGGTTGATTTTGGTTTGACTTTACTGGGAAGATCAACGATTTTATGATATTTCCGCTGAGGTGCTCGAACATCGATCTCGACAGTATCTTCACTGACATTCAGATCAATATCATCTTTATCAACACCGGGTACTTCGACGGTGATAGCAATATCATCGTCACATTCTATAATGTCAGTTAAGGGTTCTTGTTCCGGTGACAGCATTGGCTTGCCACCGCCTGTTTTGACGGGGATATTACCAAATTCCTGGATTTTTGGTTTTCCATCAGGACCAATGTTGATACTAAACCCATGAATGAATCTCTTATTCGGATCGAAATTACTCTTAAACATATCTTCAATCATCTCTTTAAAATTGGTCGATTCAAATATCTTTTGTACTTCATCAAAGATACGTTCAAAGTCATCGTCATTCATGAAATCAAATGGATTTTTTCGTTTGCGATCATCATCTTCAAAAGGATCCATAGTTCTTGCCTCCTGTCTTGTTTTTTCGATATAATACTTATAAGAACTTCTATTTAAACCTTCCGATCGTTCTTTTGTAGCTTTTAAATATAAAGCTCTATAAAAACTTATGTATCACCATCTTAATACCAGGGAACTACTATGACCGAAACCGCACATGAAAAACAGATCAAGCAGCATAACATCCAATGGATACAACTCCATTTTACCGATTTGATCGGTCGACTGCGAGTATTACATATCCCGGTAGAACGCTTTCTAAAAGAAGTTATCCCTGATGGCATTGGTTTCGATGGATCCTCAGTTGGTATGGCAAAGGTTGAAAAGTCAGATATGTTGATCATACCTGATCTGTCAACATTTTTAGTTCTGCCTCATGAACAAGGAGAAGCACGAGTTATCGGAAACGTCTATGACACAACAAAACAACCTTTTTTTGGAGATCCTCGATTCATCCTCCAGAAAGCAAAAAACAACGTGATCCAGAGTGGATTTGATGAGATTAAATTTTCCCCTGAAATGGAATTCTATGTTTTTGATGAGCATAACGATGAACTGTATGAAACAAATGAAAAACAAGGATATTTTACCTCGTCTCCTTTTGATAATGTAAAAACCTTCAGAAAAACAGTATCAGAATATCTCCTCGCAAGCAACATCAACGTCAAATATCATCACCATGAATCAGGAAAACATCAACATGAAGTTGAAATAAAATCAATGGACGTTCTCGACGCAGCTGATTACTGCATCTACTTCAAATTTCTCACAAGAGACATTGCTCAAAAATTTAACCTTGTCGTTACCTTTATGCCGAAACCATTTTCAACTGATGCTGGAAGCGGTATGCATGCTCATGTTGCACTTTACAAAAACCAAAAAAATATGTTTTACGATGAATCAGATCCCTATCACCTCAGCCAAACCGCACGCTATTTCATCGGGGGAATCCTTGACCATTCTCGAGGAATGGCAGCAATTGCAAATCCAACATTAAATTCATACAAACGACTCATCCCAAATTTTGAAGCCCCAATTTATATTGCCTGGGCGCAACATAACCGAAGTAGTCTTATTCGCATTCCTGCTCGAAAAAACATTGATGTTGAGATTCGAAATGGTGACCCTGCAGCAAACCCATATCTCTTCTTTGCCACAATTCTTTATGCAGGTTTAGACGGTATAAAAAAGAAGATAACTTACGAACCCATTGAAAAAAACATCTACAAAATGAGTGAAGAATCACTCAAACTTGGTATTAAAAAATTACCAACAAATCTCCATGAGGCACTCGAAGAACTGCAGAGTGATTCAATCATTACGCAGGCACTTGGAAAAGATGCTGTTGAATTATTTGTTGAAACAAAAATCAAAGAATGGCAACAGTACATCGCTGAAATTACCGACCTTGAATACAAGTTATATTTCCACTGCTAACAAAGCAAGAAGAGTCACCAGTTTCGCTCAAAATAGATTAAATCCATTCTCTCCCAGTCATTAAAATCATTCACCGGCCGTGAGCCATCTGAGTAATCAACCATTTGATACATGTATCCATAGTTCATGCAGCTTTTATACGGACGCCATTTCCACCAGCCAAGCTGCCAGGGATACTTACTGTTTTCATCATGGCCACCAATTGGATAAAAACCAAGCGTATGTCCGGTTTCATGCATGTAGGCGCTTGCATAAACAATATCACGACGTAAGAGCGGTAACGCTGCTTTTTCCTCAAGAAACTTTGCAGAGATTTGAAAACGATTCGAACCAAACGCATTCCCACCCGCAACAACACAATTATACACAAGAACACCGTAGTGAAAAACACCGCGCCGCCAGTTATCCCCAGAACCATGCAGGAAATAGTTATAGTAGATCATATCAAGATCATCCCAGTTACTTGCTGCTTGATACGGAACCATTTCAGACCCAGTTTGATCCCACGACCCATCATCAAGATGATACACGATATTGTAGCGATTATATGCAGTATACAGCAGTTCTTTTGCCTCCGGGGGAAAAACAAGTCGTATTCCATCAGGTCCTGCCATCTCATCAAGTTCAACAAAGAGGTCTTTTCGAAATGGATCTGAACCCCATTGAAAGGTGAGATACTCTTCAATATTGTTTAAACTATCATGATCAGGATCCATTGTCTGATGATTTTCAGCAGTTCCAGGGTTATAACCCCAATAATGTTCCCAGGAAAAAAGAACAGCATCATGATCAATATCAGTAGCACGATCATCTATCTCAGGATTGGTTGAATATTCATAAACCTCCACCCAATACGGTGCACTATCACCATCAAAATCATTTTGAAAAATGGTAAACCAGAGTTCAGCATCTCGTCGTCCTCCGTAAATATGCCCATCATCGCAGCCATTCAAACGACCGTATCCACTTGGATCTCCATACCTATCATCACCAGTCCAACGACCGGTCTTGATACTATAGCTAAGGGTCACATCATCGGTTTGATTGCCGATATCGCAAAGTACATCCCCATCGTCATTCCAATCCCACAACTGAATTTTAACAGTTACAAATTCTTGATCATCAGGAACATTAAGCGTTGCTGAAAAATCAGGTTCGTAGATATATGTAGTATCTCTCCAGATAGTACTCACAAATTCAACATCATTAATGATAATCTTTACACAGAAATCAGGATCACTGGTTCGGTCAACATACGATCGCTGGAATACCTGGAAATCTTGTTTATCCAACGCACGGATTTTTTGGATTTGAACAGTTACTTCAACATCAACTAAAGGATCATAATCCTCAGAAAAACATGGTTGGACAATCTGTTTTGAGGAGACACTCAGCACCCCAGGGAAAAAACAAACCACAATACTAACCCAGAGATAGAACTGATGTTTCATTGTTGATAAACCCCCTACAACATAGTATTTATCATGAAATTGTTTATATTGTTTTTGATACCTCATATATCTTCTGAGAAAAGATACTCGTGAAGCTGACATGTAATGAACCTCTACATCGTAAGAAAATATCTTGAATAAACAAATTCATATATGGAATCAATCTTACAACATTGACATGAGATTTGAGAAAACAAAAATTACCATTGACCGAGAATTATCTGATCTTGACCGATTTGCCATCCGATTTACAGAAATTCTTTATCGCCACACGCCGTACGTTATTGTCAGCGGGTATGTTGCAATTCTTTTTGGACGAGCTCGAGGAAGCGAAGATGTCGATATTATCATCCCAAAACTCAACGATCAGAAATGTCACTTGTTATTAACTGAGTTACTCCAGCAGAGCTATTATTGTTTGAACGCTGATTCTGAAAAAGACATCGTTGAATCTCTCTCTGAAAATCTTCCCGTACGATTTGCTCAAAAGGATACCATCATCCCAAACATTGAATTGAAATATGCGAGAACACTCTTTGATGAGATTGCCGTTGAAAAAAGAATACCTGTGTATATCGATACAAAATGCTTGTTCATCTCTCCGCTGGAATTACAAATTGCATTTAAGGAAGCAGTTTTACAATCACCTAAGGATTTAGAAGATGCACGACATATGAAAAAGGTTGCCGAAGGTCATATAGACAATCGATTGATCCATAAATTTAAGGAGATGCTCTATGACTTTTATCAAACAAAACCAAAATGATCGATTTAAGTTTATCGACCTCTGGGCAGATTTTGTCAAAAATCATAGCGATAAAGAATGGTCACAGCAACAAAATCGCATCATTAATTCCTGTCTCCGCTCTGCATCAATGACCAAAGAGCAATTTTTGTACATGAAAAAAGAAACGTACAAGCAGTACTAATTTTATGGACCCTGCAGGTGGGAACAAACCAACAGGAGAAAGTCCACTCGAACTTTTAAGGTTTTTACGTAGTTTAGTTGTAGCAAAATTTTTTCACTAAAACTTATCCTCTTTTTCTAACAAGAGTAAATAGAACACATGTTATTAAATCAGCATACCCGACATTCCGAAATCTGTTTATTTGTTTCTGTGGTATGTCGAAATTGTCAATTCTTTATCTAGTTATATAACCATCTAAAACCACTCCAATCCGGCCCAGCACCACTGATCTCCTGCAAAGCAATCGGCTCATAATTTACCTCAACTCCGTTCTCAACATTCATCGTCAAAAGAACCTGTTCTGAACTACCCCACCAGTTCTCTCTGGCATCAATCGGTTCGTCATACACAATAACAGTATCCTCTCGTCCAGGCTCAGAATACAGTCCTCTGACAACGAGATTATTATCAACATTATCATGAATATTATTGTAATTGATAATCGGATTGCCTCCTTGTAACTCTATCCCTACGTTGTTCCCAACGATCGTATTGAAGGATATTTTTGGCTTCGTCGCTGTAGTGATACCGATACCTGAACATCCATGTTTAGGTCGTTCTTTCTCGATCGTAGAATCGTACCCGGAAGACAAGAAATTATGCTCTACGGTTCCGTTCCCACCATGTAGATCCAAAGCGCCGTTCTCTCCTTTTGAAAGATACTCATATAGCTCAGAATCATTTGTATTTCTTTGGATAAAAATATTGTTAGAGATCAACGGCTCAGAATAGAACGATTGTACGGCCATATGACCAAAATTGTACATGTAATTGTACGTTATGTTGGGCGACACTGACTCACCTTTTATACCAGCCTCAGGCCAAGAACCGAACATAACACCCTGGCTCAACATATCCCTTATCAGACAATGAGATATCGTAACATCAGATGATTCTATAGCCATGCCAATACCATACTCTACAACAGCGTATTCAAGAACACCTTTTTTGAACACTATCTTCTCCCAGTCGGCAAGCCATGGATCATCAGAAGTAGAGGTGATAATAATTGGTTCATCCTCAGTACCTCTGGCGATCAGCTCATCACGTACCTGGATGAAGATGTGATGAAAAGAATAATTCTCACCGAGGAATTCATGGGGATTCATTGGGTCAACTGTAGACACCCAGCCATTGTTCTGATCATCAGAATGAGCATCAATGAAGACAATGGTACCTGGTTGGATTGTCAAACGACCTATGTGCATATCACCAGTTACCCGAACGACACCTGACCATGAATCAAACTCCATGTTCCCTGTTTTATCCATAGCTTCATGTAACTTATCCAAAATGCTTGCTCTCGTCCATCCAGCTGGATAGAAACCCTCTGACAAGCCAGCTATCTCAGCCGGAAGCAGATCCCTGTAACTAAATAATTCAGAAACGCTACTAGAATCGTTATCTGAAAGATCGTTATTTTCGACGCAGCCATCTAAAAAGAGAATAAAAACAAAGACAGAAACAAACAAGATTTGTATTTTCATATCTTCCTCACACATACTAGAGAACAACTAATCGTTAATAAAATGATGACATGTATGTACGGACCTGGCGGGATTCGAACCCGCGATCTGCAGCTTAGGAGACTGCCGCCCAATCCAGGCTAGGCTACAGGCCCATAAAGACCAGCAAGAACATCAATGACTTACTTTTAAAAGTATGCAAAACATGTTCTCCATTTTCTAGTAGAGATTTTTAACCGTTTTTTTGAATGTAACCTGAGAACATGTGATACCAAACAGAAACACAAAGATAGGACTGCCCGAAATTGAGTATACCTGCTGAAAAATAAGTAGCTGGGCATACACCTACGAAATATCGACTTTTTCGATAAAACTAGGTTTGGTCAAATGAATAATGAATTGAGAAATGAGCAGAATTTGAAGTACCGGGCGCAGAACCGTATTTTTGTAATTCGTAGAGACGAACCGTTTCAAAAGAAATATTTTTCTGTTTCAGAAGAGTTGACATTCCAGGGATATGCCCATCACCAATACATGCAACAATTGATGAATACTTTTCTAAAAGCGTAGTCAAACGTTGGGCGATGTGTTCATTTCGTTCGTCGATGAGTACTCGTTTAATCGTTGGAAATTTTTTTCCAATCTCTGTTAGATAGTGATCTAGGTTTTCTTGAATGTGTTGTATTTCTTGTTCAACATGCTTTTTACTGACGAAAAGGCTGCCAAATCCTGAAAATAACAATTTTATTTTTTCTCGAAACGGCATCGTCTTCCACATGTTAATGAATATTTCATGTGCATTAACATCAAGAAATTCTAAGGGTATCTGATGATTTGAAGCATAGGTGATTGCTACAAGCATCTCATCACCAGCGTTAACCCCGTATTCCTGTGCCATGTCTTCTTGAAAACGGGCGAGTAGTTGATAGATCAGAGGCATGTTTTTTCGTGATTCCTGGTAGAGATGAGGGTTGTTTTTCCGGTTGATGAGCGCTTGATATCGGTATGGATCAAGTTCAACACCGATAACCTCTGGTTTTTTTTCGTCAAAAATCGTCTGTAATGCATGGGATAGATCAAATATATGTCCTGTTCCGATAAGAGTTATCATGAAGATCGTCGTCCTGGTTTTTTTGGTCAGGTAATTTATTTGGTATACTTAATGGATGCGTTTGTATCCCTCACGCCAGATATTCGACAATTGACGATTAAAATATCGACAATTTTAAATACTTTGAATCATACTTATACTAATCATGTGTAATGTAATTGACGACTACCGAGAAGAGGATTTATCCGAATCTTGGAAAAAAATAGAACGAAGAATGAGACTCTTCTAACGCTCCTTCTTCCCCTTCTTCCTTCTTTTTTTATTTAGAATGTAACTCATTAATACCGATAGTGTTCAGGCTTATACGGGCCATCAACAGATACACCAATATATGCTGCCTGTTCCGGAGTAAGTCGAGTAAGTCTTACCCCAAGTTTTTCAAGATGCAACCGAGCAACTTCCTCATCAAGAATCTTCGGCAATCGGTAGACGCCAACTTGATACTTGTTCTTCCACAACTCTAACTGCGCAAGAACCTGATTGGTAAACGAATTACTCATCACAAAACTCGGATGACCATGCGCGCATCCGAGATTTACAAGTCTTCCTTCCGCAAGAATAAAAATCTCATGCCCATCTGGAAAAACATACTTATCAACCTGAGGTTTAATATTGATTTTTTTTATTCCTGGATACTTATTGAGCTCGTTTACCTGAATCTCATGGTCAAAATGACCAATATTACAGACGATTGCTTGATCCTTCATTTTTTCCATATGCTCAACCCGGATAACATCTACATTACCAGTTGCTGTCACATAGATATTCCCCTCACCAAGCGTATCCTCAACGGTTTTCACTTCATATCCTTCCATTACTGCTTGCAAGGCACAAATAGGATCAACCTCAGTCACAATTACCCGGGCACCAAAACCACGCATCGACTGACAACATCCTTTCCCAACATCGCCGTACCCACAAACAACCACGGTTTTACCAGCAACCATCACATCAGTCGCTCGTTTGATACCATCAGCAAGGCTCTCACGACAGCCATATAAATTATCAAACTTAGATTTCGTCACCGAATCATTCACATTAAACGCAGGAAACATCAACGTTTTCTGCTCCATCATCTGATACAACCGATGTACTCCTGTTGTCGTCTCCTCAGAAACACCTCGAATATCCTGAACAAGATGAGACCAATACCTCGGATTCTCCTGATACGTTTGTCGCAAACATGCCATCAGCTCTCGAAAATCTGCACCCTCGTTACTATAATCTCTGTCGAGTAATTTCGGATTCTTTTCAATCTCAACACCCTTATGAACCATGAGTGTTGCATCTCCACCATCATCAACAATCAGCTGTGGCCCTTTTCCGTTGCCAAAATCAAACGCTTTTTTTGTACACCACCAATACTCCTGCAACGTTTCTCCTTTCCACGCAAATACCGGAATACCTGCCTTTGCAATTGCAGCAGCTGCATGATCCTGTGTTGAAAAAATATTACAGCTTGCCCAACGAACCGAAGCCCCAAGTGCAACCAATGTTTCAATGAGTACTGCTGTTTGCACCGTCATATGTAAACTCCCGGTGATCCGTGCCCCTTTCAATGGTTTTTTTGGACCGTATTTCTCCCGAACCGCCATCAACCCAGGCATTTCCTTTTCAGCAATACTAATCTCTTTACGTCCCCACTCAGCAAGTGAAATATCCTTTACCTTATACTCATGTTTTGTTTCAACAGCCATCATCATCTCAACCCTTTTTTTTCTTTATTTTAAAATCAACTTCGCATCAACAACACAAATGTGATCTTCATAAACAAAAACTGGATTTAAATCCATCTGATCAATACGATCCATGAGTTCTTGACCAAATTTCGACACTTTTAAAACGAGATCAATCACTAGGTTTTTATTAGCTTTCATATTTCGAAACCCTTCAAACAGCTTTTTTCCTTTCAACTCTTCAATCATTTGCTCAGCATCATACCGATCAATCTCAACCACCCGAAATGATACATCCTTATACAACTCCGTAAAAATACCACCGATGCCACACATAATCGTCAATCCAAAAGTAGGATCCTGAACTAAACCAACGATGACCTCAACTCCTTTTTCAACCATCTCATCGACAAGGAGATGTTCCTTAGGGAATCGTTTTCGAAACTCGCGGAATGCCTTCAGGAGTTCCTCTTGATTTTGAATATTCAGTTTGACACCACCAACGTCGGTTTTATGTAAAATCTTCGATGAACATACCTTTAATGCAACAGGAAATGACAAGTGCACCGCTTCGAGATCTTGTTCAGTATCAACAACAACATAGTTTGTTGTTGGGATACCATACGCTTTCAAAATATCCTTAACCTCATTTTCAGCAAGAGCACCGCTTCGATTCAGGAGTTTTTTTATTGATTCTTTCATAATTTATTCCTTCTTCCTATTGTCGATAACACGTTTTGCTTTTAAACCTGTTTCTGGTATTGTATTCGGCGGTAACACCTCAACCTGAGGGGAGAATACAATCACTGATTGAATATCGTTTTTTAATTTTTGAGCAAGCAGATCAGCATCAGCTGTGCTCAGTTGCTGTTTTGTTTCAACCTCAACAGTGAGCATATCAACCTCGTGTTCAGTTGATAATACCATCCGCCAGTTTCCACCAACCAACGGATGTTTCATCAATACAGATTCAATCTGACCTGGATATATATTCGTACCACGGATAATCACCATATCATCAGAACGACCTTTAATCATCGAATGCTTCACATGAGTCCGACCACAATCACAAACACCACTGTCAAATATCTTTGCAATATCTCTTGTTCGATACCGAAGCAACGGCATACCCTCCTTCGTTAACGTAGTTAGAACTATTTCACCTTCTTCTTCAGCTTCAACTGGTTCTAAAGTCACCGGATCAACAATTTCAATAAAAAAATGATCCTGCCAGAGATGCAAACCATCATGGACATCACAATCAGCAGAAACACCAGGACCACACATCTCAGTTAAACCATAGATATCATGGACATCCATATCCCACAGTTCCGTAATTCGTTTTTTCAAACCAGCAGTGAACATCTCGGCTCCAAACAAACCATTCCGAACCTTGAGTTTCTTCGGATCGACACCCATCCCCAAAGCAACCTGGCCAAGACGCAACATATATGACGCAACACCTGACAGAAACGTCGTCCCATAGTACTCCATCAGTTTAATCTGTCGCTCAGACTGGCCCTGCCCAGATGGAATCACCAACGCACCAACTTTTTGAGCGCCGTAGTGAAAACCAAACGCACCAGTAAACGTTCCATACGGAATCGGATTTTGAAAAATATCATGTTTGGTCAAACCAGCCATGGAAAGACATCGCGCCATCATCTCAGACCAGATATCGATATCATGAGGTGTATAGCACACGGTCACCGGTATCCCTGTTGTTCCTGAAGATGCATGCAACTCAATACATTGTTCAAGCGGAACCGCCAGCAGTCCAAACGGAGCTGTTTTCCGTAAATCATCCTTGGTGGTAAACGGAAGTTTTTTGATATCCTCAAGGGTCTTAATATCCTCAGGTTTCAACCGAACTTCTTTCAATTTTTGCCGATAAAACGGGACATGCGAATACACATGATCCACGGTTTTTTTCAGTAACTCAAGCTGCAGTGCTTCAAGTTTTTTCCGAGGCATCATCTCCATTTTTTTGTTAAATATCGAAACCATAGAAGTCATAGAGCCTGAAAGAAAACCTATTTTATTAATCTTAGGAAAATATTCTAAAAGAAACGTTGAAATCGCATGATAGTGTCAACGTAAGACCGTCTCAACACAAACTATCAGTAGAGAAGACGTGCGATTAAATCCTTAAGTTGACAAACTCAATCGCATAACAAAAAGTTTTAAATAACAATTTCCCTTCCATAGCCCCTACCAAGATAAAAAAGACAGGTGTTCCTACATATGGTAAAAAGCATGTACGATTATGTTGGTGATATCTGGAAAAAACCAGATACGTCCTATCAATCACCTCAGAAAAACCGATTCATCCAATGGCGGCAAGAAGAAAACTTCCTACGAGTTGACCGACCGCTCCGTATTGATCGCGCACGATCTCTTGGCTATAAAGCAAAACAAGGGTTTGTCATTGTCAGAGCGCGTGTCAGACACGGAGGTCTACATCGACATAAAATAAAAGGTGGTCGAAAACCATCAGCTCGAGGAACAAAAAAACTCACCATGGCAAAGAATACTCAGCGGATTGCTGAAGAACGAACTGCAAAACGCTTCCCGAATATGGAGGTACTCAACTCCTATTGGGTTGGTAAAGACGGTAGTTATCACTATTATGAAGTAATTCTTGTTGATCCAGCACATCCATCAATTATCAATGATCCAAATATCAATTGGATCTCAGCGATTCCAAACCGAAGGCGGGTACTCCGCGGGAAAACCAGTGCTGGTCAAAAAGGTCGAGGACTTCGGCATAAAGGAAAAGGTGCTGAAAAGATCAGACCAAGTATCCGCGCCCATCACAACAAAGGAAAGTAAACCTATTACCACTTTTTTACTTCTTTTTATCTTATCGTACGACCATAACTGGTTTATGAGCATACTGGACAACCTTATTGGCAATACTTCCAAGGAGGTAGGTCCCCAGTTCACTTGTCCCTTTACTGCCAAGAACTATCAGATCACAGTGGAGCATATTTGCTACATCAATGATCTTGCCAGCAATATCTCCTTCGACAACCATGCCGGTGACGGTAAAATCATGTTCTCCAATATCTTTGATCACCGCATCAATCAACGCCTGTGCCTTTTTCCGCAGGAATTCAGTTGTTTTTGGATCAACAAAATTAGTATCAGAAGGTGTGGGAACCACGGCAAGTAAAACGATCTCACCATCCTCACTGATTAGCATCATAGCTTTGTTTAACGCGTTTTCAGATCCTTCAGAGCCATCAAATCCAACAAGGATACGTTTCATAGTTTACGTTTTCCTCCAGTGCGGACCGCTACTGGTATCTTGAATCTCATATCCGAGTTCTAACAGCTGAGATCTGATGAAATCAGCTTTTTTCCAATCTTTTTCTTTTCTAGCTTTTTCTCGTATCTCAAGCAACATGGTCAATATTTCCTCAACGGTTAATGAATTTTCCGCTGATTGAAAGGCCGTTAAAAGAGTGTAGAGTTTTTTATGAAGAGCCTGATCATGTGCTGATTTTTTTCCCTGTGGTTGAAACAAAGTTAAAATGGACCCCAGTTTTTGAATCGTATCATATGCCTCAGTGCAGAGTCCCGGCGATGGATGTGATACTGCCTCAAAAAAACGATTTGTACGATTCACAAATTCAAAAAGCTCAGCAGTTGCTTTTGCTGTGTTAAAATCATCATCCATCGCATGTTCAAAGTTATTTCTGAACTGTACAATCGCATCGTGAAACTGCTGCTCTTCAGATGGCCGCAGTTTGCTGACATGACCGCGGGGTCCTTGTTGTACATATTGTTTCAGTTTTTCGATCGTTCTATAAATACGTTCTAAACCTTTTTTTGCATCATCGAGTGCTTTCTCGGTAAAATCAGGAGGGCTTCGGTAATGGTTCTGAGCAAAAAAGAATCGAATCACCTCTGCATCCCACTGTGTAAGTAACTTTCGGATATTGACAATATTACCAAGAGATTTCGACATCTTTTCTCCCTGAACCGTGAGCAGACCAACATGCATCCAATACCGAGCAAAAAGCTTCCCTGTTGCTGCTTCTGCCTGAGCAATTTCATTTTCATGATGGGGAAAACGAAGATCCATACCACCACCATGAATGTCAAACGGAAGTCCAAGATATTTGCTACTCATTGCTGAACATTCAATATGCCAACCAGGTCGACCTTTCCCCCACGGTGAATCCCATGCAGGTTCACCAGGTTTTGCCTTTTTCCATAACGCAAAATCAAGCGGGGCACGCTTATGTTCACCTGGCTCGATACGAGCACCAGCTTTCATCTCTTGGATCTGCTGACCTGAAAGCTTTCCATACTCTGGAAAACGATCGACAGAAAAATACACATCTCCATGTGACTCATACGCATATCCTTTATCGATCAGCGTACAAATCATCTGAATCATATCAGGGATTGTCTCTGATGCTTTTGGATATATATCAGCTCGTCGAATCCCAAGTTGGTCAAGATCCTTCAAACAACGATCCGCATACCGCTTGGAATATTCTAAAGGATCAATGCCTTCTCGTTGTGCAGCAGCGATGATCTTATCATCAACATCAGTGATATTTTGCACGTAGATTACCTTGTATTTTTTATATTCAAGATACCGTCGTATAATATCAAACGCAAGATATGTCCGTGCATGTCCAATATGAGCATCACTATACACCGTCATCCCACAGACATACATGCTAACTTTATCAGGATGAACCGGTGTAAATACTTCTTTTTTCCGAGACAATGAGTTATAGATTTTCAATGGCATACCAACATGGTTCCTAACTTTTTCTAGGCTTTATTTTTTATTCGTAAACATTCATCAGTTACTTAAACTTGTTTTCCAAATTATTTATATATACTTGCAGGATACCACAACACGGAGGCTTATGACAAAAACAACATTTAGTATTATTAAAGCAGATGTCGGTGGATGGCCAGGACATGCATATGTTCATGCAGACCTAAAAGAAATTGCATCTATGCAACTCAGAGATGCACAAGTATCTGGACTTATCAAAGATTTTCATGTCACGAACTGCGGTGATGATCTTGAACTCATTATGACGCATACCCATGGTGTCGATGCAAAAGAAATCCACAACCTTGCCTGGAACACATTTTGTGCTGCAACCGAAAAAGCCGCAGATCTTGGTTTGTATGGAGCTGGACAAGATCTTCTCTGCGACGCATTTTCAGGAAACATTAAAGGTATGGGGCCTGGTGTTGCCGAACTTGAATTCACAGAACGAAAATCAGAACCCATCATCGCGTTTATGATGGACAAAACAGAACCAGGAGCATTCAACCTGCCAATCTTCAAAATGTTCGCTGATCCATTTAACACTGCTGGCCTTGTCATTGATCCATCGATTCACGATGGATTCATTTTCGAAGTTTGGGATATCTTAGAACACAACAACGTTTTTATCAAAACCCCTGAAGAAATCTACGATCTTCTTGCGTTGATCGGAGCGAAATCACGGTTTGTCATCAAACGAGTATTTCCGAAGAAAACATCAAAACTTCCTGATGACGAAGCAGTTGCTGTGATCTCAACAGAAAAACTCTACCAAATCGCAGGTGAATACGTCGGAAAAGATGATCCGGTTGCTGTCGTCCGTGGCCAATCAGGATTACCTGCAGTTGGAGAAATCCTTGAACCTTTTACGCATCCTCATCTCGTGTCTGGTTGGATGCGTGGTTCCCATAACGGGCCACTCATGCCGGTTGCTCAAAAAGAAGCAAAATGTACACGGTTCGACGGTCCACCCCGAGTGATTGCGCTTGGTTTTCAGGTGAAAAACGGAAAACTAACTGAACCCGCAGATATGTTTGACGATCCAGCTTTTGACAAAGTCCGCATCGAAGCACAACACATTGCTGATTACATGCGACGACATGGACCTTTTGAACCACATCGACTCCCCATGGCAGATATGGAATATACAACTCTTCCGAAAGTTATGAAAAAACTTGCGCCACGGTTCAAAAAAATCCAATAATCCCTCATTTTTTTCTTTCGGTCAAGTTAACCTTTAATTTTATATAGAGGTATTTGATTAGGTGTTTCCTTATAAAAAACAACGGGAGTCATAAAGCATGGCACGAATACATGCACGACGAAAAGGAAAAGCCGGTTCAACACGACCAAAACGAGCAAAACATCCTGAGTGGAGTTCATTAAATCCTCGAGAAATCGAACCTCGCGTTGTTGAACTTGCAAAAACCGGGAAATCAACCAGTGAAATCGGCATGATTCTCAGAGATCAATACGCCGTTCCTGACGTTCAAGCAGCAACAGGGAAAAGGATTGGAAAGATCCTTGAAAGCAAAAACATCAAACCCGAAGTTCCTGAAGATCTTCGAAATCTAATCCATACAGCACTAACCCTTCAGAAACATATCCTCATGCATAAAAACGATTTAAAAAATAAACGAAACCTTCAACTTACTGAATCAAAAATCCGCAGGTTGACTAAATACTATCACAATCAAGGGCGATTACCGAAAGATTGGAAATATTCAATCGAACAGGCAAAACTCATGTTTGAATAACCCTGAAAAATAACCATTAGCTTTTTAGAGTGGTTATGCTTCTTTCTTTTCTATTTCTATGACTGATACACTCAAAAAACTCTGCAGGAGAGCAGCAGAACAGATTCATGCACTGCCAAAAAATACCAAAGTCCGTGTTATTTCTCATTATGATGCTGATGGTGTCTCCGCAGCAGGAATCCTTTGTCAGATGTTGTACCGTGAAGAACTACATTTTCATGCTACGCTCATGCGGAATCCCTTCACCAAGGGATTCGAACGATTAACCAAAGAAAAAAATAAATTGATTATCTTTGCAGATATGGGGAGCGGACAGCTTGACAGTATCCAAAAACTCAACACCCCTGCAATCATCCTTGATCATCATCAGCCAATAACCGATGATACTCCTGATGAGATTCTTCAAATCAATGCAAACCTCTGCGGCATCAATGGAAACTATGAAGCATCAGGGGCAACATTAAGTTATGGTCTTGCATCAACGGTCAATCACAACAATACTGATCTTGCCGCATTAGCGTTAACAGGAGCAATTGGTGACAAACAATACATAGGTGGAATCAGAGGATACAATGCAACTATTCTTTCTGAGGCGCTCCACCATAACGTCATCCAGGAATATACTGGAATTAAACTCAGTGGTCAAACCATTTTGGAATCACTGGTTGACTCAATTGATCCATATTATCCAACCATTTCTGGCAACCAGAAAAACTGTGAACACCTCCTCGAAAAACTTGGCGTCAAACCAACCACACCAGTTGAAGAACTCTCTGAAGAAAACATGATCAAAATACATTCATTTTTGCTCTTGTTGTTAATCAAAAACGGATGCCATCCTTCGATCATCGACACCGTTATCAGGAAACGGTATCGTGCATCTGTCCTCGGTTTTGAACTGGAACGATTTGCAGATCTCCTTGATGCCTGTGGGAAAAATGACCAACGCGGTCTCGCACTTGCTTTGTGTCTTGGAGATAAAAAACTACTCGCTGAAGCAATTGTAGTTGAAAAAGACTATAAAACAAAAATCGTAGCAGGTCTTCAAACAATTGAAAACGGAAAGTTCATGGAAAAACAATCAATACGATATTTTTATAGCGAGAGTTCTTCTCTCGGAGGAGTTATAGCAGGTATCGCGACCAATTATCTTTTTGATACAAAAAAACCTTTATTTGCACTTACCCGAAAAGACGATGAACTCCACATTTCCTGCAGAGGAAACCAGCAGCTTGTCGCACAAGGTCTTGACCTCGGAGGAGCACTCAATCAAATCGCCAGAAAACTCCATGGCTTTGGCGGTGGTCATAAGATTGCTGCAGGGGCAACCATTGCACTCAGCCAAGAACAAGAGTTCCTAGATCAAATTGATACCATCATAACAGCACAGTTGGAGAAAAAAACATGAATATCACCTGCAAACTGCACATCACCTTTCAATCAAAAAAACAAGCTGAAAAAATTCTTGCTTCAATCAAAGTCGATGATTATCATTTTGTCACATCGCGTCAACACGACAACACCATCCACGCAACGATTACGAGTACCTCACTAACCTCACTGATTCATACCCTTGACGATTATCTTGCTTGCATCTCAGTTGCAGAAAAAATTGTTGACAAACATTAAGAACACTGAAGAGATACCCATCTCGTATGATCTTTAACCTTAAAGTACAATACCACCTTAGCACTGATGCTACAGCATTTACCAAAGAATTACAAGATTTTTTCACGAACATACACTCAACTCTTTTAAAAAAAGATGCAGAAAAAACCGCAGACATCATCGATCGTCATTTTGAGAAACATATTGTTTCACTTACCATACAATCAAAAAGTAACCTCCGACCTCACAACGTTCTCCTGCAGATAAAAAATGAGTTTATCAAACAATTTGGCAAACATCATCATGTCGGCATCAGAGAAATACTCATCCCTCAATATACGATTGAATTTGACCTTGACAAAAAACCACTTCACCCGATAACTATACCGTTTGCAGAGGTTACCATCCATGATACAAAAGCAACTCTGGTCCTGACGAATGTTTCTGATGAGTTTCTCCAAAAAAACTATATTGATCGTATGATCAACCGAGTGAAAGAAAAAGTCAACAATCAATACTACGAGGGAAAAGCAGAATTTTGGAAACTAATTTGGAAATCGCCAGAAAAAAAACACCACATGCAAGCTGACCCAACAGAGGAGATGTTGAAAAAAGGTTGGCTGAAACAAGGACCAACTAAAGGAAAATGGTTTTATTACCCACAAGCAGCCGCAATTCTCAAAACCATGGAACGTATTGCTCTTGAAGAAATTCTCAAACCTTTAGGATTCCAAGAAGTAATTGAATCCCATATCAAACCCTTTGACATCTGGTTGAAAACAGGACATATGGAAGGGATGCCTGCAGAGTTTTACTACGTCTCAGAACCAATAACACGAGATGTCAAACAATGGGAACAGTTCATTGATCTTGTTAAAATCACGAAAGAAGTACCAATAGATGAGTTGAAAAAGAATCTCAGCCCCCCGTCCGCTGGTCTTTGTTATGCTCAATGTCCCATGATCTACTGGTCACTTAAAGGAAAAACTATTGCAGAACAATCACTACCTGTACTGATCTATGACAAAACAGCGATATCTTGCCGTTATGAATCAGGAGGTAGACATGGAATTGAACGGGTAGATGAATTTCATCGAATAGAACCAGTATATATCGGAACACGAGAACAGCTCATACACCTCAGAGAAAAACTCATCGAGCGATACACACATGTGTTCAACAATATTTTCGACCTTGAATGGAGAATGGCGTGGGTGACACCATGGTATCTTCAACAAGCAGGAAAAAAAGATGCACAATCAGAACAGGAAACTGGAACCATTGATTTTGAAGCATACATGCCCTACCGAGGGAGCAGAGAAGATTCAGAATGGCTTGAATTTCAAAATCTAAGTATCCTTGGAGACAAATACATCCAAGCATTCAATATCAAAACCCAACGGCAAGAACTCTGGAGCGGTTGTTCAGGAATCGGACTGGAACGATGGATGGTTGCTTTTCTCGCACAACATGGACTTAACCCAGACTCCTGGCCTACCGGGTTTCAAAAATATCTTAACAAACTACCTCAAGGGATTATTTTTCTTTAAAGAAACACCAGATATGATACTGTACGACGTTTTTCCCTGCGTAAAAAACCTTTAAAAAGGAATGCGACATCCTAACCCGTATGGCAAAGAAACGAAAAGAAGCATCTGAAGAAGAAGAACTTGATTTTACCATACCTGAATTCGACGAAGAAAAATTCCTGAAACGTGAGCGGCAAAATATCAAAACCATGCTCATTGCATTTGGTTTTGGTATTCTCATCAGTCTCATATCATTTGGTCTCTGGGCACTCATGAGTGAGAGTAATTTCAGATGGATGCTCGTCCTTATGTTCGGTGTGGTCTGTGGCGTCTGGATACGATACCTGTTCCTACGGCTCAACATTGATCTCACCGATTTTGGAAGACGTGGTTGGTTCAGTAGCCTTGCAACCTACTTTGTCACTTGGCTTATTGTCTTAGTTGTACTCGTCAACCCACCGTTCTACGATGGAGAAAAACCCTCTGTTGACGTCGCAGTACTTCCTGGGATGCAAGAACTTGGTGGAACTGTAAAAATCGTTGCCCATATCATCGATAATGTTGGCGTCCACACCGATGGTATCGATTTTACCGTTACCTATCCAAATGGAACAATGATACACCCTGCATTTAGTTATACGAACAACATCTTTGAATACGTCTATGAAAATCCAGAAAATATCCTAGGGCAATACACCTTTTCATTAACGGTTACCGACGTTAACGGCCATATCAACGATACCTATGTCAATAAAACCTTTGAATATAGCAATAATGCACTTCAGATTATCAGCTCAAGTACTACCCTTATCAGTGGAGATCTCATTCTCATTAAAGCAGATAAAAAAATTAACCCTGATAACAACTTCAGAGTATATTATACGGTAAACGACGGTGCTCAGATCAACACCAACCGCCGTGACCCTAAAGACAAAGAAGAATATGAAACCAGTCCAAAATACAAAGGATGGCACCAAGAAAGTAATCACACCATCAAGATTTACGCAGAAGTAACCCATTATTTCACCAATCAACATACCAAATACAGTAACATCGTCAAAGATACGACAACCTATCTATATACAACAAAAACCGATCCAAACATTGGAACTACAGAACCATTGAAAACCTACAACTGCACCCTTCCACTGCTCATGAAAAACCAAGAGGAAAACACGATCAATTATGCACTTCCCTGCCCCCATACTGTTGTTGCAACACCAGGTTTTGAACTGCTGGCAAGCCTTCTTGCGATAGTATTTGTGCTCCTTATCTACAAACGGCGAAAAAAAGAACGGTAACATATGCAGGAACTGAATCAGTTTTGTACAAATTTTCGGAAAGATTTTTATCCAACGCAACAAGATCCAAATAAACCTGTGAGTTTCTGGACTGAAAAAGAACTCTTGCATCGAGAAATCGTCGATGCATTTGTCATAATACTTCGAACTCAGGGCTGCAGCTGGGGGGTTCACTCAGGATGTACGATGTGCGGGTATCATGCGGATAGTATGCTTACAACAGTTACCGATAAACAACTCCTAGCACAAATAGATCATGCACTTACAAACTATACCAATCAACCAGTTGTAAAAATATTCACCTCGGGAAGTTTTTTTGATACCCGGGAAATCAGCATGCATATTCAAAAAAAAATTTTCGAAAAACTCAGAGAGAAACCTGTTCAAAAAATATCAGTTGAATCACGACCTGAGTATATCACTGATCACACCCTTTCCCATGCAAAAGACAACCTTCAACAGACATCTTTAGAAATTGGAATCGGACTTGAAACAGCCCATGATCTCATACGAGAATACACCATCAACAAAGGATTCACATTTTCAGCATATCTTCATGCGACAGAACTTATGAAAAAATACAATGTTCAAACAAAAACATACCTGCTCATCAAACCACCATTTGTCACAGAATGGGAAGCACTCAATGATACCCTCCAAAGCATACAGAAGATTGCAGAAACCACTGATACCATCTCACTTAATCCAACCAACATCCAACGATTTACCGTTGTTGAATTTCTCTGGAGACGTAAACACTATCGTCCACCATGGCTGTGGAGTATCATTTCGATACTACACCAAGGAAAAAAACTATTTCCAGGTATACTCAAATGTGATATAACTGGTGGTGGAACACCGCGAGGAGCACATAACTGCGGAACATGTGATCACAGAATTCTTACTGCAATCTCTGCGTTTTCACTCAACCAAAATACCGATATATTCAACGACCTATCGTGCGACTGTCAAACGCTCTGGCAAGATCAACTTGACGTAGAAGCATTCAGTTTCCAATCATATCCTGATTTTTCAGAGGAAACTCCCTATGCATACCGTTGTTAAAAGAAACGACGTCGTCGTTTTAATCGATCAAAACCATCACAAATACCTTGTTGATACAGCTGCAAAAACCGATAAAATCAAAGGAGTTGGCGTGCTTGATCCTCAAAGTCTCATCGGTCGAGAATACGGCACGATACAAACCATTGGAACAAAACAATTCTGGATACTTCAGCCATCACTCCAAGATAAACTCCACAGTTTAAAACGAAAGGCCCAAATTATCCTCCCACGAGACGCTGCTCAGATCCTGATGTACTGCGCAATCGAATCAGGACAAACCGTACTTGAAGCAGGAATCGGATCAGGATCATTAACTATTGCACTCGCAACAGCAGTCGCACCATCCGGGAAAGTAATCTCCTACGATACTAGAGAAGATTTTATTGAACACGCATACGGCAACCTCCGCAGAGCACACCTCGACCAATATGTCTTTGCAAAATGTAAAGATGTTACAACAGGTATCGATGAAAAAGATCTAGATGCCATCATTCTTGATATCCCAAACCCCTGGGAAGCAGTTGATCATGCTTGGAGGGCACTTAAAGTCGGTGGTTACTTCTGTTCATATTCACCTCTCATATCACAAGTCGAACACACCGTAAAAGCCTTACAAAAACATCCATTTATCGAGCAGAAAACCTACGAAAATATCCAACGAGAAATGATCGTTTCACCACAGGGTACTCGACCAAGTTTTGACATGCTTGGACATACAGGATACCTCACATTTGCAAGAAAAGTACTCAGCAATTGAAGTATCTGAGATGTTGTTATGTTGAACGAAGAATCTTTTTTGTATCAATTTTTTTCTGTTCAATGAAGGCAACACCAGACCCGATGATGCTTGGAAGTAACCATACAATTGCGAACCAAAACAAAGAAAGACCAAGAACTTCATCTCGCGAAATCTGGTACATACCAAACAATGCAACCAATGTTGCCTCCCGAGTACCTAAACCATAAATCGAAATTGGAAGCGATGCAACAACATCAGCAACAGCAATCATAAGAATGCCATACAGCAAGGGGAGATGCAGAGAAAACAAACCAGCGATACTATACAACAAATAGAACCGTATCAACCAACCAAAACCTGAGACGAAAAAAATCGGAACAACCTGCCGAATGCTTGGAAGATCATCGTAGAATGAATCGAGAGGATCATCTAAATGATGCTGGAGTGTTGTAAAAATCTGAGATCTGATGATTTTTGAAAACAAAATTTTTGATTTTTTCTGCGTTAAAAAAAAGACAAACAACGCTATGATAACAACAAATAGTATCAAAATCGGAATGAAAAGATACGGAAAATCATTGCTCAGCAGAACTGCTCCAATCGCACCAAAAAATAACAAGGTGATATAATCAATGGTGTTAAATGTAATAATATTTGCAACGCATTTCGGTAACGGCTGCTGACTTTCAGCACTCAGGTGTAGAGAACGGATATAAGCACCCAAGCCACCGGGCGTGATAAACCCGTAAAAATAACCGAGAAAAATATTTTTCAATGAGGCCCAGAAACGAATTGGTATCTTCTGCTGACGCAGCAACATCTGCCATTGAATATTCGAAAGAAGAAGGATCGGAATTATCGAAAAACATGCAAGCAACGTATAGATAAACGATACCCGCATGAACATTGAGCCCATCACATGAATATCAATTGTTGACAACAAATAGAGAAGAATGCAAAAACCAATGATGGGAAGAAGCTTTTTGACAGATATCATGATCGTGAACACAAATAGACTACTAGTTTATGTATCTTCTTTCAGCAAAGGCCACGGAAACTTGCTGTTTTTAAAAAAGTCATACTGCAGAGAATTCCAATCATTAAAATCATTTCTCCCTCGTGACCCATCAGAATAATCAAGGAGCGTATACTTATAATAGTAATTCATGCAGCTTTTGTAATTTCTGTATTTCAACCATTCAACTGAAAACGGTTGCAACGTGAGAATATTGTCAATTCCATCAAAAGTATCAGCAAGGAGATTCATCGTATGACCTAAATGATGTATCATTCCACCAATAATGATTCGTTCTTTTGGAACTTGTGGTAGTTGTTCCGCAAGTTGCTGTGCCGATATCAAGAAAGCATCGAGGTGATTCCAACCGACAAACGGGAAATTAACATCTGGTCCTCTATCGCAAATCAACCCGTAGTGGAAAATCTGTTTACGCGGGTTGTTCATATCATTGTGGAGAAAATAATCCCAATACAAATCAACCAGTTCAACAAAAGAAAAAGTAGTATTCAATGGTATTTCTTCGCCGCCACCGAGGAGTCCGACGTCGACGTGAAGGGTGATATTGCGGGCAGAAAACATCGCAACCGCTGCTGCAATCATATCATCAGATGGTTTATTTGAAGATATTGGATTCGATGATTTCATATAATCGATTTCAACAAAGATATCTTTCCGAAATGGATTTGCGTCCATGTAACATTCTTCAACATTTGTCAACGCATCGCCATCGGTATCAAGATGTAGATGATCATCCCAAACCAAAGGATCGTATCCATACCGTTGTTCCCACTGATCAGAGGCACCATCAGCATCAGAATCAGCATCAGAACTAGTAATTGTTGGAACAAGAGGATCACGAACAGGTTTCAACAGATATGACGGCGTATCAGTCCAACTAGCACCATATCCACTCTGTTTCCGTAGATGCCAGGGAAACGCATGCATTCTTGAGGGAAAATAGTACACTGCATTCCCTTTTCCACCAGGAGAAATAGATGGACCAAGCAAAGACCCCCAATAGTTCGTTGAAATGATTCCTTGCGAGTTTTTGCTATAGAATCCATAGAGTCCATTTCTAATGATTGTATTGTGGATCACCTGAAAAGAACACTGATCAACCACATAGATTCCGAAGCGATAGTTATCAGTGATCATACAATAATGAATATTAATTTTGATTGAATTTTGATGAATCCATATCCCAAAATGGGTATTCAAAGATAAACGACAAAACGAGATATCAACATTCTGTGAAGATTCAATACTTACGCCAGCCCCGTTATGACAGATGATTGAATCATTGATGGTAATTAATCTGCTCTGTTCAATGAATATTCCTCCGTGATTAACGCTATTGTCAGAAATATTACAGTGATCAATTGAAATCATCTGAGCATTATGGATATACAACGCCCGGCCGTTGGTATGAAGGTACGAATGAGATAGCGTAATCTTTGAAGTATCCTGAATGGTAATGCCGATAGCGTTATGTGCAAACGTACACCCTGAAAGAGTAGACTCTGTTGATGTGATAAATTTGATACCAAAACCGGTAGTATGAAACGTACAATTATCGATAGTTACTACGGATGCATTGACAACTAAAACTCCAACTCGAGCTCGGTACACAGAACAATTTTTCAGCGTTGTAAAGGAAGCTACCTGCAGTCCTGCATCATCAAAATATCCTCCTGAGCATCTCAAGGTTATCTGCTCAAGGATAACCCCGGAAACTAAGATGGTACAAACTGTTCCTATGTTCATTCCATCGATTATTGTTGTTGTGCTGTCTTCACCGGAAATATGTAGTTTTTTATCAATAACAAGATGCTCATAGTACACCCCTGCAGCTACAAGAATCCTATCGCCATCAGATGCAGAACGAACAGCATCGTTGATATGACAGTACGGATGTTCAAAACTCCCTAGCCATGGACCCATGACATTGTCATCATCAACATAGATTGTAGCTGAAACATTTGGTAAAGAATATCCTTGTCCATTCCAGAACAAAAGAAGAAGAATACAGAAACACCATAAACTCCTTTTTCTTATGAACATATTCTTGTGACGATGCGCATTAAACGCATATTGTTTTTATCTTTTATCATGACGTCGTATCACCACATTGGTCGTTGAAACAAAGTAAGATCAATACGAGCCCAATCATTAAAATCATTTCTCCCTCGAGACCCATCAGAATAATCAACGATTTTGTACATATAGCCGTAGTTCATAACACTTTTATACGGACGCCAGATCCAAAAATTCTTCTGCCAAGGATATTTTCCATTTTGATCATCACAACCAGGAGTATTACCATTAAAAATACCAAGTGTATGTCCACATTCATGCATCAAGGCACTCGCATAGACAATATCACGCCGATGTTGTGTTTTTGGTTTTACTTTGTCACTTTCAAAAAGATGCGTTGATAACGAAAATGCATCAAGATACGGACCAACACCACCCCAGAAGACAAAACCACCCGGTGGTGAATAATAGACAAGCAGACAATAATGAAATACCCCTCGCCGCCAGTTATTCACATCACCGTGCAGGAAATACTCCATATACATTGCTTGTAGTTCTTCATACGTCGTTTGAGTTTTAAATGGAAACAGCTCACCACCGCCACCGTAGAAACCATCATCATCGAGATAAAAAACAATATTCCTTCGATCATACGCCGTCCGAAGAAGCTCTTTTGCATTCGCAGGAAATGTTGACCATTCGCCATCAGGATTTGGTTCCATGAGATCGAGTTCAACAAACAAATCTTTTCGAAACGGATCAGATCCCCATTGACTGGTGAGATATTCTTCATAGTTTGATACACCGTCTGAATCAGGATCAAGCGTCATATGATCATCCCAAATCGTTGCATTGTAAAACCAGAAATGTTGTTCAGACCAAGGGCTAAAGTAATGTCCAAAACGATGCTCCCATTCAATCGGACAACCATCATGATCAGAATCATCACCGCGATTATCAATCATCGGATCCGTACCATACATATATACCTCGGCCCAGTAGGGCAGAGTATCATGATCAAAATCATTTTGGCAAATGTTAAACCACAGTTCACAATCTCGTTCAAAAGAATAAATACTCCCATCATCGCAGCCGTTCAAACGACCGTACCCACTTGGATCCGCACTCAACGGATCATTATCGGTATAGTCATCACCCCACCACGTTCCTGTTTTAATGCTATAGATCATCTCAGCATCACACGAATCTACATATCCTTGACCGGTATCCCTGCTTATATCGCAGATGCGATCACGCCCAAAATTCCAATCCCACAACTGAATTTTAACAGTTACAAATTCTTGATCATCAGGAACATTAAGCGTTGCTGACCACTGGATGTTATAGAGATATTTTGTATTCCTCCAAATGTCACTTCGAAATTCAACATCATTAATAAATACCTTAACATAGAAATCAGGATCACTCCACAGATCAATTTTTTTCTGAGAAAACTCTTGAATATCAAGTTTATCGAAAGCACGGATCGCACGTAGTTCAACATTTACAACGATATCAACCAGAGGATCAAAATCAGTATTGGCAAGACCCGTTGTTGAATGGTTTCGAGTTGGTGCTTGGTATGCCCCTGCTGGAATAACAAGAAAACAAGTAACACATAGTGTACACAATAGTTTGACGATGGTTGAATTCTTCATATTTTTCCCCTTACGAGTAGTGGATACTGTTTTATCTGTTTGCCGTTATATATGTAGATTCACACTATATATATAGTTTTTTATCTGTCTGGCTTTGCACATAAATATAGGGGTTTATGTGCAAAGCCTATCTGTCTTATTGAGAAAAGATCAGATGTAATTATATCAAAAAATAACCTTGAATGTCTCAAAAAGGTATAAAAAAACTTTATTGAGCACCTGTTATGAAAGATAATTATTATATTTTCGATATGAAGACAATACCTTCTTGATATATGGTGTATACTGTTGTACAATCGGCAGGAGTTTTTGTTCTCGAGGTTTAATCTCTTTATGCACATCAACAGTCATTGGCAACCCAAGAAAATCCATAATACTTCTGATGCATTCATTTGGATGTAGACATAAATCCTCATAACGTAGTGAGATATAACAATGCTGGTGAAGATATCTAACGTGTTTCAGATAATATGAAGTCATCTTCTTTGCCTGGTGAACTATCCCTAAAAAACCAAAGGGGATGTTCGAAGAGTAATACCAACACAAGAGAGAATGATATAATGGATTTTCAAAAATTTTTTCATATTGCCGAGAAAATAAAACAGTATATGGGTTTTTCTCTGAAAGTAAGGTATGCCATGCGCGTAACGTCGAATCAATAACTTTCACTGGTTCTCGATGGATAAAAATAAAACGAGCTGAGGGATACAGGTTTTTCAGAACCATAAAATTTCCAAAATCATATGGATTTTTGACAAGAATCGGCTTGGTATTTTCTGAAATATATTGAATTTTTTTACACAACAAATCAAAAAAGACATAGTTTTTGTTCGTTATCTTATTGGCCGAACTTTTCTTGGTAAGAAGATACACATATTCCTGAGCAAAATCCGGAGTTATTTGGAGATGATCTATTTTTCGAGTGGTAATCCCGAGATCCTGAAAAAGCTGCTGAAGTTTCAAACGTTCTGCTTCTTGCCGATGAGTGATTTTATCAGAGAGCAACTCATCAAATCGAAGGATATGATACGTTGAGACCGTATTGAAACAACCGGTTTCTGCAAGCATTTTATATAATATGCTCGTTCCTGATCGGTGCAACCCTAGGATAAAAATCGGTTGAAACGATATGCCTTCAATGAGATGAAGATAAGGAGTATCATGAGTCGATAAGGTCATTTCTCAAAAAATCCAATAAAGTTATTTACTATATAATCATATTGACACGTATTAACTGTTGATTGCATATGCATCCGTTATTAAACCCGGTTACTGCGATTCGCTGTTATACAATTCTGAAACGATATCCTAAAAATCTGAGGATGTTCTCTCAGGCTCAAATGCAAAAATTTCAAACAAAATCATTCGTCAATCTTCTTAGATATGCTTCCCACGTCCCAGTGTATCGATCTTTGTACACCCAAAAAAATATCAAACTCAGAGAAATTAAGAATCTCACTGATATTACAAAACTCCCACTCGTTTCAAAAAAAACAATTATGGATGCATATCCTACTCAAAGCATACCGGAAAAAAGATATTATCAGAAACATGTTCACCCTCTAAGTACCAGCGGATCAACAGGGAAATCAATAACGTTTTATACCGATTTTTTAGCCATGACCTATGGAGCTAGCTTGTATCTTCGAGAGCTCTCTGAATTTGGTTTAAACTGGAAAACAACCCGTTTTGCCCACATTGGAAACTTTACACCTGGAAAAGCAGATAGTACCTTTGATCAAGGATTCACAAAAAAAATGGGCTTTTTCATCTTAAAAAACACTACGCTCATCTTAAATGCATTTGATCCTCTCAAAGATACTCTCAACCGTTTAAATACTTTCAAACCTGATCTCATCATGTCGTATCCGGTAACCCTGCAACATCTTGCGTATGCAAAAATGAAAGGATTGGGTGAACAGATTAACCCAAAGATAATCGCCGTCGGAGGGTATGTTCTTGATGAATACACCCGCACCTACATCAAAGACGCATTTCACTGTCCAGTTCTCAATGTGTATGCCTCTGCGGAATCAGGCGGTGATATTGCTTTTGAATGCCTCCATGGAACCTGGCATGTAAACTATGATTACTACCTCATTGAGGCTATCGACGATCAAGGCAACCGTGTCTCCCCTGGTGAAATCGGGCACATCGTACTCACACGACTCTTCGGACGAGGAACACCATTTATCCGATATACCGGGATGGATGACTGGGTGAGCATCATTGATGAGTATGCATGTCCGTGTGGACTCACCACTCCGATATTACATGGAGGCGTTGCTGGACGCGCCAACACAAGCATCATTCTCCCTGATGGCAGATTGTTTCCAGCAGCTTCGTTTGCAATTCTCTCCGTAGTTCTAAAAGAGCTGAAAACCAATAAAGTGAAACAATTTCAAATAATTCAACAAACCCTGAACAGGATTGATATTCTCCTCGTCATTGACCCGGATCTTCGAGACGCGGATCCGCCAGTTGACGTCCTCATGCAGAAGATACAAGAGATTTATGAAAAAAAAGTCGGACCAGAAGTCACTATCACAGTTAAAGAGGTTGAAAGTATCCCATCTCCTAAAAATAAACCTGCTCCTCTGGTGATCTCCCATGTACCCCAAGAACAACGATACAAGATTATCGCATGGGGATCAGAACAACAATTTGCTGCTCAAAAAAAGCAATAAACCGGTACCATATCATAGCCTTCTGCCCTTTAACCGTTTCAATCTGAGATAAAACTTTTGCCGAATGCTTTAAATCCCTAATATAGATACACAGCCACCAGATATAACAACAAAGGTGATACTAAACTATGACAAAACGCGTGTATAATTTTTATGCAGGGCCTGCCACGCTTCCACTTCCTGTGTTGAAACAAGTTCAAGAAGAACTTCTTGATTTTCATGGAACTGGGGTGTCAATACTAGAAATCTCCCATCGGTCAAAAGAATACGGAGAAGTACATACCAAAGCATCAGAACTCCTCAGAGAACTGATGGGTATTCCAAGCGACTATAAAGTGTTATGGCTACAAGGTGGCGCATCATCACAGTTCTTCATGGTACCACTGAACCTTCAAATCAAGGGAAAACCAATGGAATACGTCAATACCGGAGCATGGGCAAAAAAAGCAATCAAAGAAGCAAAACTTTACGGAGATGTTTCCATTGTTGCCTCATCTGAAGATCAAAAATTTACCTACATCCCAAAAAACGTTGCTTTTACCGAGAATGCAGCATATGCACATATCACCGGCAACGAAACCATCGGCGGTATTGAATGGTTTTACACCCCAAAAACCCCGGACAATGTTCCCCTTGTCTGCGACATGTCATCGAACTTCATGGATAAGGTAATCGATGTTAAAAAATATGCTGTAATCTATGCAGGTGCACAAAAAAACCTTGGACCTGCTGGCGTCACCGTAGTTATCGTCCGCGAAGATCTTCTTAACCGTGTTCCTGAAAGCACCCCAACCATGCTGAAATGGAAAACCCATGCAGAAAAAGATTCACTGTACAACACCTGCCCCTGTTTTGCAATTTACATCTGCGAACTTGTCCTAGAACATTTGAAAAAACTTGGTGGCATTGCTGCAGTTGAAAAAGTTAACCGGAAAAAAGCAAAAATCATTTACGATGTCATCGATAAATCCAATGGATTTTACCGCGGTGTCGCCCAGAAAGACTCACGATCGCTGATGAATGTTACGTTTAATCTGCCAACTCCTGAGCTTGAGGAACTCTGTGTTGCTGAAGCGAAGAAAAAAGGATTGATTGGTTTGAAAGGACATCGTGATGTCGGCGGTATGCGTGCATCGCTGTACAATGCGATGTCACTGGAAGGGACAGAAGCCCTCGCTGCATTCCTTACTGAATTCAAAGAACAACATGAAAAAGCAACAGTGAAACAGGTAAACTAGATCCTCTCCGCTCTGTTTCTTTTACTTTCTTAACTTTCTTAATATTCATCAAGTTTTTTCATGTTCGTGTGCATGATGATATCAGCGATGGTTTGCCATGATTTTCTGACAAATGGCGGAAACTCACGGTATGTTTCATACCACGTCGTTAAAAACTTTTTTGTCACAGGATCTGCAGGATAGCCACTCCCCATGGGGATGCCGAGTTTTTTTTCAAGTACCTCTGCAATTTTTCGAACTTCTGCATCACGAATTGTTTTGGCAAGAATCGATGCTGCACTAACAACTGGATACCTCTCATCTGCTCTATGCTTTGAAATAAGAGTTGGGGTATAGGATAGATTCGCAAGAATATCTCTGCCAAATCGCTGTTCATTTACATCTGCAGAATCAACATAACAGATAGGCGGTTTCAGCTTCTCAATTATTTTACTGAAAAGATGAACTTCGAGTTCGTTTAACGTCATAGTTTTCCGAAGATCATCAATATCTGCTGCTGGAACAATAAGATATTCATACCTATGAGCTTGTTCTTTGATTTTTTGTGCAAGTATTTCTCGTCTTTGTGGTGACAGTTTTTTCGAATCACGAACCTGCATCTTGATAAACTCAGAATCATTTTCAACCGTCAGGCCAGCAACTACAAGCGGTCCGATACAGGGGCCGCGTCCTGCTTCATCAACACCACCGATCATACTTCTTGGGTAATTCGTTGTAAGTAAAAAGATGTTACGGATGTTCTGGCTTCATCCCGAAATAGATAATTAAGGAAGAAACATTCATTTTTTCATTGGATGGGACGCGCAAAGAAAAGGATTAATCCAACAGTTGCGAACCATG
>JAWABU010000002.1 GCA_038884455.1 Candidatus Thermoplasmatota archaeon
ATTTTTTCTGTTTGCTGTGCGTGATTCTCACAGCAAAATGAGACGTTATGCTGAATTTATGGATTCATTTCGGGATGTAGCCCTTTTTTAGATGTTTTTTGTGAGAAAAAATCATCAACTCGGTTCAAGAATAGGGGAAAGTTAATTTTTTTTGAGTTTTGCGATGTAAAATCCATCAGTGTTGTGGGTGTCTGGGTAGTATCGATGTTCTGCGATGAGTGCATAGGTAGGGTTTTTCTTGAGGAATTGAACGATTTGTTGTTCGCATTCATCAGGTATGATGCTGCAGACTGAGTAGACAAGGATGCCCTGTGTTTTGAGCAATGGGCTGTAGTGGGCAAGGATTGTTTGTTGGAGTTGGATGAGTCGTCTGAGGTCTTCTGGTTGTATGGTCCATTTGAGCATCGGGTTTTTTCGCAGTGTCCCTGTACCACTGCAGGGTACATCGAGGAGAAGCCTATCTGCAGTGTTATGGAGTCGTTTGATGTCTTTGGTGGTGGTTATGGTTTTGGTTTCGATGTTGTCTGCTCCTGCGCGTGTGGCTCGTCGTCTGAGTTCTGTTAGTTTCCATGCTTGGGTGTCAAGGGCGATGATTTTTCCTTTGTTGTGCATGAGTGCTGCGAGATGGAGTGTTTTGCCGCCTTCTCCTGCGCAGGCATCAACGACGCGCATGCCTGGGTGCGGATCTAGAATGATGGATACCATTTGGGATGCGATGTCTTGGATTTCAAAGAATCCTTGTTTGAAGGAGGGTGTTTTGAAGATGTTTGTTTTTTTGGAAAGTATGAGTGTATCTGGTGCAATGTCCAGTGGTGTGGTATGAATATTTTCTTGTTTGAGAAGCTGGCTGAGGGTGTCTTTGGTTGTTTTCAGGGTGTTGGTTCGAAGTACGAGTGGTGCTGGTTGGTTGAGTGCATGAAGAAGGTTTTCCCAACGTGAGCCATACGTGGTTGTACCGATTGTGTCGAACCAGTCAGGGATTGATTCTCTGAGAACTCGATTGTGTGTTGCTTGGTGGTATCGTCTAAGGTATGGTTGGGTGAGTTGTTGTTTTTGTAGAGTGGTATAGAGGGTGATGAGGTTTAGAAGTTTGCTGGTGGTGAGTGTTGGTTTTTCATCAAGAATATACCAAAGAAACCGCCAGTATCTGATGATACCATTGAGGGTATCAACAAAGGTTTCTTTTTCAGGTTCAGTCCAGACGGTGTTTTGTTTAAAAATATGGTTGATGGTTTTTGATACGGTTTGGTTTGTGGAAAAACTTTTTTTTAGTGCATCGATGAGATGTGGGATTTGTTGTTGGTTGGGTTGCATGCTTGGTGGTTTGGTAATGGTTTTGATTGGTATAAGAGTGTTTGTGGTATATTCTTGTAAAGAAAGCTGAGTTGTAAAATTTATTTTATGTTTCGAGTATATTGTTTCTTTTAGCAGAGATGTAGGAATCTCGTGATATTTTTTCTCCGATGTCGTGTATCATTTTGTCGTAGTCTGTATTTGTATATGTATTGAACACTGTTCGTCTGGTGTAATTATCGATGAATTCATGTTTGAAGTAGTCTTTGAGGATTTTTGCATATGATTTTCCGCTGATTATTGATTGTGCTGCAAAAACACCGGTTAGAAGTGCATATCTGATACCAAAGCCTCGTGATGCATCTTGAAAGCCACCGGCATCTCCGATGTAAAGAGTATTTTTTTTGATACAGGTTTGTAGTGGGTTTTTTTTGTAAAAACTATATCCGATGATCGGTTTTGGTTGGGGGGTTGCATCTTCGAGTAAATCTTTGAGAATTTTGTTTTCGTGTACTGCTTTGGTAAACATTTCTTTTTGGGCATCAAAGGTTATGGCTGATCCAAATACCACGGATAATACTGTGGTGAGGTTTTCTTTTGATGGTATCACACAGAGATAGCCATGTGGTGCTATGTTGTTGTCGTAAAAAAGGTAGACGGTGTTGTTTTTGATTGGGACATTTTTGTATTCTCGTCCGTATCCTTTGATATTTGGTATGTGGTTATGACCACAGGCGATAATTGTTGGGTTTTTAATTTGTGTTGAGTTAAAGTTGAAATGGACGTCTTGTTTTTCTGCGATATGATAGAGTTGTTGTTCTAAACTTGTTTTTCCATTTCCGCGTCTGAGTGAATAATAGATTTTTTCTCCGTGAACGTGTGAACAATAGTTTGGTGATATTTTGATGACATGGTCGATGTGGTTGTCAGCGGTGATGTCTAGGCCCATGGTTTTGATTTCTTGGAGTGCATCTGATGTTGGGATCGCATAGTTTCTTAGAACGCTGGTATGCGGTGTGCAATGGTTATAGCTTTCTTTTTTTTCGTATACCGTGACATCGTAGTGTGCTTTTGCAAGGGTTATTGCAGCGGAAAGGCCAGATATTCCTCCGCCTAAGATCGATAGTTGTTTCACTTTTCGACACCAGATGGTAATAACTTTCTCAGATTGTAAGAGATGTATTAATAAATATCGCTAAGATTTGTTTGGTATCAATTTTGAACATACTAGGATATAAATAGGTTCAATAAAACATATAATATAAAGTCAATAATATTTATATATTTATAAGATGATAGTATTTAGGTACATGTCTAAAACCGATTTTCTATGGAATGAATTAATCTACGGGGGGCATTGGTTTTCAATAAGTGCATCTGCTCTCGTACTTTCTATTATGATTATTTTACAAGTACAAATACGATGGGAATTGTTACTTATTATTTATTTACAAATTCAATGTTTATTTAACTATAATCATTATAAGGAACTCGAAATAGACATCATATCAAAATCAGATCGGTCATTATATTTAAAAAAATATATACGTTTTCTTCCTTTTTTAACAATATTGTATGGCTTCGGATTTACTATTTTAATACTTTATTTTGGTAATTTTTTAAATCTTGCTTTCGCCATTTCACTATTTGTATTAGGCTTATTATTCACAAAAATTTTTAAAAAATGGACATCTAAGATTATCGGTTTCAAGACATTTTATACTGCAATTACCTTTGCCTCATTTTTTATACTTTTTATAAATTTTTATTGCTCTAATGAAATAAATTTTTTAGTAATTTCGTTATTTATCATATTCTTTTTCCGTTTTATGATAGGAACCGGATTTAGTGATATCAAGGATATCGAAATTGATCAGAAACAAAATCTCAAAACATTTCCAGTTTATTTCGGAAAAGAAAAATTTTTAAATATATTACACATTATAAATATCCTAACATTCATTGCATTTGTAATTATATTATTCACTATTAACATTGCATTTATCTTGATATCTTTTTTTACTTATGTATATACGCTCTTATATATTGAAAAAGCAAAAAAAGAAAAGACTAACACCCAATTGCTTACTCAAATTTACATTGACGGCGAATTTATTTTTTGGCCAATAATATTACTACTAGGTTTAATTATTTTTAACTAAAAACACTGATAACAAAAAAAATTAATATCTATTATAATAATAAAATTATTCACTGATTGTTAAAGTCAAATATTCACCAATATCAATGGTAAAATTTTTAAATAAAATATTCATATTTAAAGAGGCACTAATAAACCCTGATAAAATGCCTCGGAAAATTGTATATTTAGCCTTTTCAGAGAATGTCGTCCAAGGATAATAAACCGATGTAATCTTGAATCCTTGAGAATCATTAACCATAACATCTCCAAATCCTATAGCTGGAAAAAAATCGATAATAAATTTAGCATAGTCAGGATAACCATATATTTTTTGAAGAATACGTCCATATTCAAAACAAGAATCGAATAAAATTCTTTCGCCTTCGGGTAGTCGTTGAATCTCATTTTCTAATACATATAAGATATGTGAATCACATGAAAAAAATCTATTTTGTTTATAAGAAACAATACCTTTACTATATTCAAAAAAATTTATATCAATTAGATCTTTCATAGAGTTTCTTGCGTATATTGTTTCGCGTACTTCATTCAGAGTAAGATAATTATTTTCATATTTCATTTCATCAAGTTGCTCTTCAATAAAATAATTCCCTTTTACATCACGAATCTTATTTTTTGGTGCACAAATAATTACACATTCTGTATCTCCTCGACCCTGACATTTTAATTGTGTAGCTTCTAATGTCTTATCTTGCATTAAATAAGCCCAAATTCCAACACTACCACCATCAGCCATAATATATCCTAAACCATTGTTTCTACAAATAATATAATCTTTAAAAGAGATTGTTAAAATTTTTTTATCGATATCTACTTCATAATCTGCATGCGATGCATAAAATGTTTCGAGATACTTAACCATATAATAAACAAAATCAGTCATTTCTTTTTTTTTATGAGTATTAATTGTTGGAAATTCAGACATCGCTGCATATATATATCCAAATTTTTTTCCGATTGAATATAGGGTTTCTTTTCCTAAATCACCATATTCTTTGATAATATTTTTTTCGATAATTTCAAATAACTTTTCAGGTAAAAAAAATTCTCTTAAAAAAGTTGTTTTTCTATTATCTGATAAGGTATTGATAACAAATCCGGGTTTATCGATTATTTCAATCCGAGGTAAAAGTACATGCTGAATAAACCACGTAACAATTCTATCCTTAACTGGCACGAAAGAGTATCTTTAACAAACTTATTAAGTTTTTATATTAAAGAAACACCTTTGTCGGTGAATTCGATAGGAAAGGGACGGATAGTGATTTTTGTTTTCCGCATTTTTTTGATTTGAAGTGTTCGATTCTCGTTTTGTCCAAGCATTCGTGCATCAAGAACCCATAATCCATCTGCTCTAAACTCACTGGTCATATCAATGGTGTCACCTGGTCGTCCTTCAACTTTTTGTGCAATTAAAAGAGCAGTTATACCGGTTTGTTTTATGGTATCAATAAGTGATATCAATGTTGCTTTGTATATTTCTGTTATTGATTCTGGATGAAGTCCGCTTCTAAAAGAATCGACTAGATTAGAAGGATTCATGGTTGCTAAGGCGATTGATGTGGTACTATCAATAACAAGTCGTTTGTATCCTCCAGTTAAAATAAGTTGTTTTAATTCATTCATTTTTGATATTTCAAAAAATTCTTGAGAATTTACCGCAACTATCTTAATTTTTCCTTCCTGTTCAAGTCGCATCAAATCCCAACCAAATTGCCCTGCTTGATCTGCAATTTCTTGTTTTGGCTGTTCGCTACTAATATACAATCCTTTTTCATTATATTGAACAGCACCGTTCACAAGGTATTGCATTGCGAGTAATGATTTTCCTGAACCGGGCGTTCCGGTAACTAATACAATACTTCCTTGAGGTAAACCTCCACTTATCTTTTCATCTAAACCAAATATTCCTGTTTTTACCCGCTCGGCACAGCCTTTCTTCGCATTGCTTGTTTCTATCTCAAACATTCCTCATCTCTCCAAAATTATCATCAATATTTATTTATAAAAGAAATCAAAAGACAAGTTAAAAACATTTCGTAATAAACAACGTTGTATAATTTATGGTACATATCAAAACATTGTTCAGATTAAAAATCTACTGATGGATCGCTAAGCAAAAAGAACCTACATATTTTTCAAAAATTTTTAACTATCTGCTTCATTCTTCGCAGCGTATCAGCACAATCTTTTAATAGTAAGACTCGATAATAATGATTTTGGTATTTGTTTAGCTGCCTATTTTACAGGAGAAACAGGAATATCGATTTATAAAAAGACGTGTTCTGTTTAAAATCTCTTTCTCCTGTTGATGTTTTTCTAAGTGGAACAGTAAGAAATTATCTTCTCCTGTTACTGAGAGCTAAACAAATACTGATTTTGAAAAAAGGAACATATCAAATAAAAGAAATATTTAAGTAAACAATGTTCCTTCCATTATATAAAATAGATAAATATTTATTTAAATCATTAAAGCAATGAAAAATAGGAGAAGTATTATGAAAATAAAAAGAAACATAAAAATTATTAGTATCATAATGAGTATTCTACTTATTACTATTTTAATTAATCTTGCTTTAGCTAGTTATCTTTATAAAGGATTTCTTGAACATAGAGCAAATGAATTGGATAACTACGAAGTCCATGATGAGATATTAAATAATACGGAAAAATTTATTGATTCTGTACGAACCTATTATAACAATTCAATAACACAGTTCAACTTAGCCATTCATTACCAGGAAATAAACTCAACATATGCAAAATCTGTTTTAGATTTAGCATTACAAAATTATTCAAAAATCAGAGAAACTGAACAACAAGTATTAAACTGGTATTATGAATTACATAAACAAAATCTGACTTATTTTGACTATGAAACAATTTATAATTGTATGAAAAAAATTTCACAAATAGAAGCAGATTTTTTAAATAGATTTGATAAAATATACATAACATAGAAATTAAATACGATTTTTGTTATTCACATTAATTTTTTAATACAATAATTTATTTTATATCTTTTCATACGAATTGGTGTGGATAAAGCAATCTCTGATAATAAATAACATCAATTTCCATCACAAGTCAAAAAAAAAAAATACTTTAATTTTAACTCGCTTGTTGTAATAATTGAAAACGATTTTCCAGGCTTATATTAATCTCTGAATTTTGAATCTGTTGAATTTTTATTTCTTGTGAGTCAGATTTTATTTCCTTCGAGTATTTAAATATATATTCATATACATCGTAATCATCAGGATCATAAGCATTTACAACAACGACATTACCACTAAATTGCATTCCAGGTATCCTTGGGAATGGAGCAATAAATGAAACAGATGAAATATCAGGTATTCCTGATTCCACCCTAAAACCGTTTGCAGGAGCAAAAATCCACTGGTACCCAAAGTCGGGCCATGAATAAACATACCAGTCAAGATAAGAAAATTCTTGTGTGTTTCTTACAGTTAATGTACCAGTTACTGTCGATTGCCATATTGGAACGTAATCTTGCATATCTAATGTAATATCGATTTTACCAGGTAATACTGACACAATTACCTTTGTATCTGATGTTACCTGTATCATTCCCTCTTCAATCCTATATGGACCTAGTTTTGTTGCAGTATAATGATATGTATCCCCATTTACATAAAAAGTTACTGCTCCATATTCTCCAGGTGTACTTGTTTGCGTTCCAATACCTTCGACAGCAATTGTAACTCCACCAGGTATTGTTTCAAAAACTAATGCATAAGCTAAGGGCTGTTCACTAGCTTTTAGAGGGATATTAACAAAAGTCGCTATCAACAAAACAAATACACCAGATATAAAAAAATATTTTTTAAAAAATTTTATGCCTCTAGTCTTTTTAAAAAAATACTTAGCGGTTCCATTCATATTTTTTCCTCCATTTTTATAAATAATATAATATTATTATTTTATAATATATATACTTTTTTACAAAACTCTAAAAATAAGAAAAAATTCACTCCAGAGGCGAATATACCAATAATCACTTTCATTAACCTTAACCATTATAAAAATAAAGCTTCAGAGACTCCATATGAGTTCAAGTATCCCTATTCTTTTGGATTTTTTTCATAAATCGTCAGCACAATCTTTTAATAGTAAGACTCGATAAAAGGAATCTCGGGACGAGGCATTCAATGAGTATTGTTGATCTCACATCAATGGCCGGGCCGCAAACAGAACAACGCAAAGAAATCAACGAACGGCTGCAGAAACTCAAAAACGAGATTTCAGAATATTGTTTTCAATGTGCAAAATGTACCGCAGGATGTGAAGCGCATAAACTTTTAGAACTTGAACCGCATAAAATCGTTGCATTGTTAAAACGTGGTCTGATCGATGAGATGGTCAACTCAGAGGTCATCTGGACGTGTATGACGTGTTATAAATGCTGGGAACGATGCCCGCAGAAAGTTGCTCCTGTTCAAATTCTGTTCAGCTTAAAAAACATGGCGGTTGCAAGCGGTAAACAAATACCGGGTAAATACACCGCGATGCTGCAATCAATTATGACCATGGGTCTTATCCAAGATATTCAAGAGGTACGTACAAAAAAGAATGAATCAATAAAACGTGAAAGCCTTGGGTTGCCATCGTTGTCAAAACCAAAGGATGTTACGAAATTTCAAATGGGTTTAACCAAAGTAGCTGTTGAAAAACTCTAGCGAATGCTTATGAAAAAGAAATATGTATTATATCCTGGCTGTTTGATGCCAACGGAACAATACGCATACGAACTCTCACTTCGGGAGATCTTACCAGTTTTTGACATAGAACTTGTTGATATCGATGGTTTTTCGTGCTGTGGTGAACCAATGAAAAGTGTGAACCAGCTGTTAACAGTATCACTTGCAGCTCGAAATCTTGCGATTGCTGAATCTGAAAAACGTGACCTGTTTGTTCCCTGTTCAATGTGTCATCTTTCTCTTTCTGAATGTCAACGTATCCTAAAAACCGATGAATCCTTGAAACAACGCATTAACACAGTTCTTGCTGAGGAAGGTCTCATCTATCATGGATCACATCAGATTGTTCATACGGTTGAGCTGTTCTATGATCATATTGGCCTTGACAGAATAAAAGAAAAAGTCAAACACCCACTCACCGGGTTGAAACTGGTGACGCATCCGGGTTGTCATCTCATCAGGCCTAGTGAGGTTGGACGACCTGATCATGCAGAAAACCCGCAAAAAATGGAAAAAATTATAGAAGCACTCGGTGCACAACCGGTCCATTATTATCCGCAGAAACTTGATTGTTGTGGTGCACCGTTGCTTGCAAATCTTCCTGAATCAGCACTCACGAAAACCGGGCAGAAACTTGCTGCTATCCAACAACAAGGCTACGATGGCGTGGTTGATGTCTGTCCCTGGTGTCATAAGATGATGGATGCTCGGCAAACGAAAGCTGGTGAGACTGTTGCAGCACAACTGGATCTGCCGGTTGTCTATCTTACACAGCTTATTGGTCTTGCACTGGGTATTTCATCTGAGAAACTTGGTTTACAGTTGAACCTAAGTCCTGTTGAAAAACTCAAACCAGCTGAGAAAAAGAAGGAGACCTGATGCGGCGAATCGGTGTGTTCATCTGTCATTGTGGAATCAACATTGCTCATACGGTTGATGTTGAAAAGCTCACCAAGTATGCAGCAACTCTTGATAGTGTTGTGGTTGCAAAACAGTACAAGTATATGTGTTCTGATGTTGGAGCAACCTTGATTAAAGATACGATTAAAGAGCATAAACTTGATGGTGTGGTGATTGCTTCATGTTCTCCAAGGATGCATGAGCATACGTTTCGAAAAGTTGCTAGTGACGGTGGTGTGAACCCGTATAGAATTGAGATAGTAAATATCCGTGAACAATGCTCTTGGGCGCATACCGATAAAGAAAAAGCAACAGAAAAAGCACAAGCATTGGTTCGAAGCGCAGTTGCAAAAGCAAAACTTTTGGAACCTTTAAAAACCTCAAAAGTGCCTGTGATACCAAAAGCATTAGTTATTGGAGCTGGGATCGCTGGTATCCAAGCTGCTCTTGATCTGGCAAATGATGGTTTTCATGTGTATCTCGTGGAACGTGAACCAAGCATCGGCGGGCATATGAGTCAACTTGATAAAACATTTCCAACCCTTGACTGTTCATCCTGTATTCTGACTCCGAAAATGATGGAGGTTGCTAATCATGCAAACATTGAGTTATTCACCTACTCTGAGGTTGCCGCACTTGAAGGAAGCATCGGGAATTACACCGTAAAAATCCGGAAAAAACCAAGGTACGTTGATGTCACCAAATGCACAGGATGTAACGACTGTGCTCAGGCATGCCGTATGAAAGGTCATGTAAGTGATGATTTTAATATGCATCTGGGAAAACGCAGTGCAATATACATGCCGTTTCCCCAGGCAGTACCTTTGAAATGCACGATTGATCCAAAGCATTGTTTGATGATCACTCGGGGTAAATGCGGTGATGAACCACTGTGTGTGAAAGCCTGTGCGCAGGGTGCTATTGATTTTACTCAAAAAGAAGAAACTGTCGACATCAATGTTGGTGCAATTATTGTTGCAACTGGATATGATCTTATGGATCCAAGCATGCTGTATGAGTATAGTTATGATCATGCACCTGATGTGATTACAACTCTTGAACTGGAACGACTCATCAGCTCCTCAGGTCCAACCAAAGGAGAAATACTTCGGCCAAGTGATCAGCAGAAACCAAAAAGTATAAGCTTTATCCTCTGTGTTGGGTCTCGTGATGAAAACCAATGCAGTTGGTGCTGCCGGATTGGGTGTATGAGTGCACTCAAACATGTGTATCTGCTGCGGGAAAAACTTGGTGAGGATGTTGAAATCAACCTGTGTTATACCGATATCAGATCCTATGGTAAAGGCTATGAGGAGTTCTACCGGAAAATCAGAGGACAAAAAATTAACATGTTCCGTGGACGCCCCTCAGAGATACGAGATGAAAAAAACTATCTCAAGTTTGACATTTTTGATACCATGACCAATAAACTCTTTGAGATTACTACTGATCTTGTGGTTCTTGTCCCAGCAGTAGTTCCTCGTGACGACGCAAAGGAACTTGCACGAATGCTCAACCTCACCCAAAGCGGAGATGGTTTTCTCCTTGAAGCGCATCCAAAACTACGACCCATGGATACATTTGTGAATGGTATTTTTATTGCAGGCTGCTGCCAGGGACCAAAAGACATTCAAGATACCGTGTCCCAAGCAAGTGGCGCTGCATCACGAGCTGCAACGATTCTTTCACAAAAAGAACTGGAAATCGATCCGCTCATCGCAGCAGTTGATGAAGACATCTGCACCGGCTGCGGTTTATGTGTTGATATCTGTCCCTATGAAGCGCGAACACTTAACAAAAAATCAAAGATTGCAGAAGTCAACGAAGCACTCTGTTTAGGGTGTGGTGCATGTATTGTTGCTTGTCCAAGTCATGCATCGATTCATAAAAATTTTACAAAAAAACAACTCCTCAACATGGTTGATGAAATCATCTAAAAAAAGGTTTCATACGTATGGCAAAGAAAAAAACAACATCATCTGATTCCTCTGCAAAACACGGCTCAGTTCTTGTTATTGGTGGTGGTATCTCAGGGATACAATCAGCTCTTGATCTTGCTGATGCTGGTTTCAAAGTCTACCTTGTTGAACGAGGGCTGAGTATCGGCGGGACGATGACGCAGCTTGATAAAACCTTTCCCACCAATGATTGTGCAATGTGTATTCTTGCACCAAAACTCGTCTACACCGGTAGACATGAAAACATACAAATCATGACGAATGCAGAAGTAACAAGCTTGTCTGGTGATGTTGGAGATTTCCAGGTAACTATCACGAAACATCCACGATTTGTTGATCTTGAGAAATGCAATGGATGTGGTGACTGTGTTGAACACTGTCCAGTCAATATTCTTTCAGAGTTTGATGAAGGGCTTTCGTGTCATAAAGCGATATATCAACAGTTTCCTCAGGCAATTCCAAATGTTTTTGCGATTGCGAAAACCGATGAGGTTTCACCCTGTAAAATCGCATGTCCTGCTGGGCTGAATGCTCATGGTTTTATAGCTCTTGCCGGGCAGAAAAAGTTTGCAGAAGCATTCGAACTCATTAAGGATCGCATACCGCTGCCTGGTTCACTTGGTCGTATTTGTTATCATCCCTGTGAAACTGAATGTAACCGGAAAGATATCGATGAGTCCATCTCAATTTGTAAGATACGACGATTTGTTGCTGATTATATTTATGAACACCCTGAGGAACATCAAACATATCTAAAACTCCTTACTGAAAAACAACAAGCACAAGATAACAAGAAACGAGGGAATAATCAGAAAATAGCAATTATTGGTGCTGGACCAGCTGGTCTAACCGCTGCTTATGATCTTGGTAAACTTGGTTATAAACCAGTTATTTTTGAAGAAGAAAAATACAGCGGTGGGATGCTTCGCTATGGTGTTCCTGATTATCGTCTTCCCCGAGATTACTTGAAAAAAGAAATCGAATTGCTCTGTAGCGAGGCTAACATTGAAATTAAAAATAACCAGAAACTCGGTAGAGATTTTACGATAAAAGATTTGAAAAACCAAGGTTTCAAAGCAATCTTTCTTGCGATTGGAGCCCACAAAGGAAAAGCAGTTGATTTCGAATGCTCCCCCGAGTTGAAAAACAACATATTCCAAGGTGTTGAATATCTTGAACAACTCAACCGCGATATGATCGCACCTGATTATTTCAAAGGGAAAAAAATCGTAGTAATTGGTGGTGGAAATGTTGCAATGGATGCAGCACGAACTACTCGACGTCTTGGTGCAGATGTCGAAGTTGTGTATCGAAGAACCATCAATGAGATGCCCGCGCATAAAGAAGAAATCAGACAAGCACAGGAAGAAGGAATCACGTTTACTTTTCTTACCGCACCACTTCGGTTTTTGAAAAAAGAAAAAACAACCTGTGTTGAATGTGTGCACATGGAGCTTGGGGAGCCTGACAGTAGCGGTCGACGTAGACCTGTTGAGATCAAAGGGTCAAACTTTGATATTACCAGTGATTATGTGATTTTTGCGATTGGACAGGAAACCGATCAAAAACTCTTAGAGAATGAAGATATCAAACTCACCTCAAAAGGGTTCATTGAGGTTGATCCAGTTACCCTGCAGACGTCGCAACCAGGTGTGTTTGCCGGTGGTGATGCTGTACTTGGACCAGCATCAGCTGTCGAAGCAATAGCTGCTGGTCATGAAGCTGCAATCTCGATTGATCGGTACCTCAACAATGAGGATGTACGGGCAGGACGTGAAAAAACAAAACCAAAATCAGCATCAATTCCAAAAACTGCATTACGAATTCCCATTAACCGAGAACAGACAACCTTGCGTTCACCTCTTGAACGAATTAAAAATTTCCAAGAAGTTGATCAAGGTTTAACGATTGATCAAGTACTCCGAGAAACACATCGATGTTTGAATTGTTCAGGATGCTGTGACTGCAAACAATGCGTTGTATACTGCAGCAGGAATGCCATTGATCATACTATGAAACCATCAACAGAAACCATCTCTGTTGGTGCAGTGATCATCTCACCAGGTTTTGAGAAATACCATCCAAAAAAAGGAGATAGCCTTGGATACCAAGTGTACCCAAATGTCGTAACAAGTATCGAGTTTGAACGGATGCTTTCAGCATCAGGACCGTACAAAGGTCATATTCAGCGAATCTCAGATGGCAAAACGCCAAAGAAAATCGCCTGGCTGCAATGCGTAGGAAGTAGAGATGAAAGTTGTGACCGGAACTACTGCTCCTCAGTATGCTGTATGTATGCAACCAAAGAAGCAGTGATTGCACAAGAACATGAACCCTCTCTCACCACGCATATTTATTTCATGGATATGCGGAGTTTCGGAAAGGATTTTGAAAAGTACTTTACCCGCGCTGAGCAAGAGCATCACGTTGTATATCGACGATGCAGAATTCCGCACGTTGAACAAGATCGTGAGACGAAAAATTTGATTATTCAATATGTTGACGAGGCGGGTAATCTGCAACAAGAAACCTACGATATGGTGGTTTTGTCGGTCGGACTGCAGCCGTGCAAAGCAATAGCTGATCTTGGAAAAATTCTTGATGTAAATCTAAATGCCTACGGCTTTGTTGAAACACAACCATTTATGCAAACAGTAACCTCACGACCAGGAGTGTATGCTTCTGGGACGGTTACTGAACCAAAGGACATCCCTGAGAGTGTAACTCAGGCTTCAGCTGCTGCTGCATGTGTAGCTAAAGATATCAGTTGTGTTCGTGGTACTGAAATTGTTGAAAAAACTTATCCTGCTGAGCTCGATGTGAAAAACGAAGGAGTACGTATCGGTGTTTTTATCTGTCACTGTGGGATTAACATCAGTGGCGTGATTGATGTCAAAAAAGTAGTCAGTGAGACGCAGAAATGTCCCAATGTTGTGTATGTTGAGGACAGTATTTTTACTTGTTCTCAGGACACTCAAGAGCGCATCAAAGAAAAAATAAAAGAACATAATCTCAACCGCATTGTTATTGCTTCATGTACGCCACGTACTCATGAACCACTCTTTCAGGATACGCTCAAGCAAGCAGGTTTAAATCCGCATTTATTTGAAATGGCAAATCTCCGTGATCAAAACAGCTGGGTACATAAAAATAATCCAAAGGAAGCGACAAGAAAAGCTGTTGATTCAGTTCGAATGGCAGTTGCAAAAGCACAAGAACTGTACCCTGTACATCATCTTCAGATACCAGTTGTTCCTCAAGCACTCATCATCGGAGGCGGTATCGCAGGTATGACCGCTGCACTTGCAATTGCTGACCAAGGATACCAAGTTTTTCTAGTTGAAAAAGAATCGTGCCTCGGCGGTCAACTTAAGAATATTTACTTTGGTATCCATGATGAAGAACCACAACGATTTTTACAGCAAACCATAGAGCAGGTGACCACGCATGATAAAATAAAAGTTTTTACAGACACAGTTGTTGAGAAAGTTTCTGGATACGTCGGAAATTTTAAAACGAGTATTCGAACAAAAGGTAAAAAAACAGGTGAGCAGCTTGACCATGGCATCATTGTTGTTGCAACCGGTGGATTACCCTATGAACCGTCAGAGTATTGCTATAAAAAAACGCAGGATATCATCACGCAAACTGAATTTGAAAAAGATCTGTTCGATAAAAAACCGTACTTAAAAGATCTCAAGGAAGTTGTGATGATTCAATGTGTTGGTTCACGAAACAATGATCATCCGTACTGTAGCAGGATTTGCTGTTCACAAGCAGTAAAAAATGCTCTCGTCTTAAAAAAACAAAACCCTGCTGCTGCGATTTATGTACTCTACCGCGATATTAGAACGTATGGTTTCCGTGAAGACTCATTGTACAGAAAAGCTCGACAACAAGGAATATTGTTTGTTCATTTCAACGAAAAAGAAGAACCAAAAGTAACTGTTTCAGAGGGAAAAATCAGTGTTACCATCAAAGAGCATCTTCTTGGTCGGGAACTACATCTCCACCCAGATAAACTGATCCTCAGCACGGGTGTTGTCCCTCAGGAAAACACACTGCTTGCCCAACAGTTAAAAGTCCCACTCACAGAAGATGGATTTTATGCAGAGGCACATGTGAAACTCAGACCTGTTGATTTCTCAGCAGATGGCATGTTTCTCTGTGGTCTTGCACATTCACCTCGCTTTATTGAAGAATCAGTAGTACAAGCACAAGCAGCTGGTGCTCGAGCAGCAACGATTCTTTCAAAAAAATATCTTGAAACTAAAGGAAACATTGCTCGCATCCGAAACCGTAATTGTGTTGGTTGCAAGCAATGTATTGAGATTTGCCCGTATGATGCGATCAGCTTTGATGAGGAGAAAAAAATCGCAGTGGTGAATGAAATTCTTTGTCAAGGCTGTGGTGCATGTGCAACGATTTGTCCAAGTGGCACTTCACAGCAGAATACGTTTACTAAAAAACAGATTGTATCTATGATTGATGCATGTTTGGAGTAGATCATCTATGAGTGAAGATAAAAACGAAAAGAAAAAAGAATTTGAACCAAAAATCGTTGGTTTTCTCTGCAACTGGTGTAGCTATGCTGGAGCAGATCTTGCAGGTACGAGTCGTATCCAGTATCCCCCGAATATTAGAATTATTCGGGTGATGTGTTCAGGATCTGTCGATTCTATGTATATTCTCCGAGCATTACTTGAAGGTGCTGATGGTGTTTTTGTGGGCGGCTGTCATCCTGGTGACTGTCATTATCTTGATGGGAACTACAAAGCCAGACGACGTATGGTGCTGCTTAAGAATATTCTAACAACACTAGGCATTGAACCTGACCGTGTTTGGATTCGCTGGATATCAGCATCAGAAGGTCAAAAATTTGCAGAAACTATGAAAGATATGACTGAAACCATTCGGAAACTTGGACCTAACCCAATACCGAAACATTGGAATCTCTGAGGTGAAAAAAACTATGCAACATGGTTTGTTAAAAATAAAAAACGATGATGTTTCTGAAACAGTCAATGAATTCTTAAGAGAACTGCTTGCATCAAAAAAGATTAGTGCATTGCTTGTTCCTCAGATGGTTCCCTCAAAGAAAACAGTATTTCCAGTTCTTATCTCTGATCCGAAAAAACTTTCAGCTGATGTTTTCGCACCGGTTCTTCCTGTATCAACAGCAACTATGGTGTCAAAGATAACGAAACATCAAGCGCCAAGCACGCCTATCGCGGTTGTTCTACATCCCTGTCAGATCCGTGCTCTTATCGAACTTACAAAACTGAATCAAGCACGTCTTGAAAACATCATACTCATTGGTGTTGATTGTCTTGGTACCTATCCGGTTACAACCTATGCAGTGCTTGCTGAGAAAAAAAATCCAACCAAACAGATACTTGAAACACTTACAAAAAAAACAAGCGATACTGAAAGTAAGCTTCGAACAGCGTGCAAGGTATGTACTGAACCAATCCCAGGATACGCTGATATGAGTATTGGCTTGTATGGCATGCATCTTGAAAAAGAAATCCTGATCCAAGCACATACTGATGCTGGAAAAAAACTTATCTCTGAAGTTACTCTTGAGGATGCACAAGATAAAATCAAACATCGTGATCAAGTTGTTAAAAAAATTTGTGAAGAACGAGAAAAAGCAGTGCAAAGTTTTATACACGAGAAAGCAGGTAGTAAAGGAATTGAAGCACTCACTAAATTTTTTGATACCTGTAGTAACTGTCATAATTGTATGAAGGCTTGTCCGATTTGTTATTGTAAAGAATGTTTGTTTGATTCCTCGATTTTTGATGCAGAGGGAAATAAGTTTATCAGAAAAGCAGAACAGAAAGGTTTGTTTAAAATGCCCAGTGATGTACTCCTATTTCATGTAGGACGGATGAATCACATGATTCTCTCCTGTGTGAAATGCGGTCTTTGTGAGCAGGCTTGTCCAAGTCTGATTCCATTGATGGATATTTTTATTCCAGCTGCTGTGAATGCACAAAAAGAATTCACGTATCATCCTGGTAAAGATAAAGATGAGAAAATCCCTATGATTGTGTATCGTGAAGATGAATATACTGATGTTGGAGAAGCGTAAACCATGGAAGGTATTGATTCTCAAAAACTTGATCCGAACTTCAAATTCCAGATAGCCCAAGAACCGGGTGGCGAAGGCATTCTGAAATGTTTTGCGTGTGGATCATGTACTGCACGATGCCCTGAGATGCAGGTGAAAACCTCATGGAACCCACGATTGATCATTCGGAAAGCATTGTATGGTTTGAAAGAAGAAGTCCTGAGTAGCGAGTTTCCTTGGATTTGCAGTGCACATTATCGCTGTCTTGAAAAATGCCCGCAAAAAGTCAATGTCAAAGAAGTCATGAATGCCGTACGCAACACAAGACTTGACGAAGAATATATTGAAGATATTACTGAGAAACAAACAAAAAAACAACTTGACCTAAGCTTCAAATACACCATAGCCAAGGATGCATCAGGAAAAGATTTGTACGAATGTTTCTCCTGTGGAACATGTACTGCTGGCTGTCCAGAACGAGAACTCGATCCGTTATATTCATCCAGAAAAGTGATCAAACAAACACTGCTAGGTATGAAGGATCATGTCTATAGCAATAAGTTTGTTGAAATCTGTTCTATGCATCATCGATGTTTGACGCAATGCCCACAGGGTGTTGAGATTCCAAAACTGATGAATGCATTAAAAAACATCGCAGTTCGAGAAGGATATGAACGAAAAAACGAGTAGACAACCTATGACCAAGAAAACAGAAAAAATCGGAGCTGTTGCAGTAATCGGTGGTGGGATTACTGGTGTTCAAGCAGCACTTGATCTAGCAGACATGGGGTTTAAAATCTTTCTTTTTGAAAAAACACCGGCGATTGGCGGTGTCATGGCACAACTTGATAAAACCTTTCCAACCAACGATTGTTCAATGTGTATTCTTTCACCAAAACTCGTCGACTGTGCTCGTCATCCAAATATCCAGATGTATACGAACACCGATGTTGAAGCAATCCATGGTAAACCAGGTAATTTTACAATAACAGCAACGAAAAAACCAAGGTTTGTTGATCTTGAAAAATGCACCTCGTGTGGTTCCTGTGCCGATGTCTGCCCAATAAAGTTACCTAATGAATATGAGTTTGGGTTAGTTGATCGAAAAGCTATCTATAAATGTTACCCTCAGGCGATTCCTAATGCCTATGTGATTGATAAAATCGGTGATGGAAAAAAACGAAAATGTGTTGAATGCATGAAATGTGTTGAGGTGTGCACATCAGGTGCCATTAACCATAAAGAAAAACCTGAAACACTTGAAGTATCTGTTGGTGCTGTGATTATTGCTGCTGGATCAACACCTTTTAACCCGGTGGTTAAACCAGAGTTTGGGTATACAAAATACAAAAATGTGCTGACAAGTATTGAGTTTGAACGTATTCTTTCAGCATCAGGTCCGTTTCAAGGAAAAATCCTTCGACCAAGTGATCAAAAAGAACCAAAAAAAATTGCTTGGATTCATTGTGTTGGGTCTCGTGATGCAAGCGTGGGAAATCCGTATTGTTCTGCGATGTGTTGCATGTATACGGCGAAAGAAGCAGTAATTGCCAAAGAACACAGCAAACACATAGAACCAACCGTGTTTTACATTGATATCAGATCGTATGGTAAAGATTTTGATCGGTATATTGATCGTGCAAAACAAGAACACAACATTCGGTATGTACGATCACGGATTTCTGAAATTATTGAGGATCCAAAAACAAAGAATCTGGTTATCCGCTATGAGGATGATTGTGGAGAATTGAAAAACGATGTTTTTGACATGGTGGTTCTCTCAGTTGGACTCTGTAGTTCTGAGCCGCGCCGTCATGAACTTTTAGAAAAGCTTGGCGTGCCACTAAATGAGTTTGGTTTTCTCAAGTCCAATGCTGATGACCCAGTTACAACAAACATTCCTGGTGTTTTTGTTGCTGGATCAATTCTAGAGCCTCAAGCAATCCCTGAGAGCGTAACTCAGGCGTCAGCTGCTGCTGCAAAAGCAGCAATGCTTCTTGCAGATGTGCGTGGAACCTTAGTTCAAGAAAAAACCTATCCAAAAGAACGTGACGTTTCTGATCAGGAACCACGTGTCGGTGTTTTTATCTGTCATTGCGGGATCAACATCGGAGGCGTTCTTAATATTGAACAGCTGGTTTCATATACCAAGAAACTACCGGATGTTGTTCATGTTGAAGCGAATCTGTATTCATGTTCTGAGGATACTCAGAAAAAAATCGTTGATGCTATCAAAAAACATAACCTGAATCGTATCCTTGTTGCCGCGTGTACACCGCGTACTCATGAACCATTGTTTCAGAAAAGTCTTCGACAGGCTGGGTTAAACCCGTTTCTATTGGAGATGACCAATATTCGTGAGCAGTGTTCCTGGGTGCATATGGACACACCAAAAAAAGCAACAGAAAAAGCAGAAAAACTGATTGCAATGAATGTTGCAAAAACACGGCTCCTGCAACCGATACGAACTGTTCAAATACCCGTGATTCAAACCGCTCTGATCATTGGTGGTGGTATCGCAGGTATGACTGCTGCGCTCTCACTAGCGGATCAAGGGTTTGAAACAGTTCTAGTGGAAAAAGAAAATCGTCTTGGCGGTCATCTCCATGACGTGTTCTCCACCGTTGATGGTGTTGATATTCAAAAGCTGCTTCAAAGCACTACTGAGAAGATCAGGAATCATCCGCGAATCAAAACATATCTTAATGCCCAGGTGAAAAACGTGAAAGGATACGTGGGTAATTATGAATCAGAGATTCAAACACCAGCAGGACTTGAACGATACACCCATGGTGTCATTGTTGTTGCCACCGGTGTTCAAGAATATATCCCAACAACGTATAATTATGGGAAAGACAACCGTATACTAACCCAGACACATCTGGAAAAACAACTCGCCACAATGACCAAAGATGATATTGTTGATGGTGAAACCTTTGTGATGATTCAATGTGTTGAATCACGAGACGAGAAACGATCATACTGTAGCAGGATTTGCTGTATGCAAGCAGTAAAAAATGCATTAAAAATAAAAGAACTCAACCCAAAAGCAGAAGTGTTCATATTGTATCGAGATCTTATGACGTATGGTTTCAAAGAAATTTTCTACAAACAAGCTCGGGAACAAGGTATCATGTTTATGCAATATGATCCCTGTAAAAAACCAAAACTGGAAATAAAAAAAGAACTCAGTGTGAATATCTATGAACCGATGCTTCAAGAAACTGTTGAGATCCCAGCGCATCATGTGATTCTAGCGAGTGGTATGAAACCTTATGAAGACACAGAGAGGCTTGCAAAACTTTTAAAAGTCCCGATAACCAGTGATGGTTTTTTCCTAGAGGCACATGTAAAACTACGGCCGGTTGATTTTTCAACCCGTGGCGTGTTTCTTGCAGGCTGCTGTCATACACCAAAATTTATCGCTGAATCGATCTATCAAGGACAAGCTGCTGCTGCTCGTGCCGGAACACTTTTGTCATCCTCCTTGTTAGAATCAGAACCAAATGTCGCTGTGGTCAACAAAGAGTTATGTAGTGGATGTAAAACCTGTATTATCACGTGTCCGTATCATGCAATAGATTCAGCTCAAGAAGAACAAAAAGGAAAAAAAATAGTCTACGCAAAGGTTAACGAAGGTTTATGTCAGGGTTGTGGCACATGCGTTGCTTCTTGTCCTGCAGGTGCTATTGAGCAATGTGGTTTTAGAGATCGGCAAATCATCCCAATGGTTGATGAAGCAGTTTAAAAACAGGTTATTTTTGATTCAAACTCTGTGAGATCATAAACAACATGATTGCCCGTTGCTGTTCTGGTCCGATCAAGAAAAAACGATTTGATTCCCAGCTGCGAAGGAACCTTGTAATCAAATTCTTCATGATCACCAACATGAATTAATTCATCAGGTTTCACTTTGATTTCCTCGCAGATTTTCTCATAAAATAATGGAACTTTTTTTACCTGATGAAAATCAGAGGTTGACGAGAAAACGTAGGTAAAATATTGTCCAAGTTTTGATTGTTCAAGTTCGATGTCTATGAATTCTCTTTTTGCATTCGAAAGAAGTATCAGATTGTAGTCCTTTGAAAGGCGACGAAGGATATCTGGTACCTCGGGAAAAACCTGGATGGTATGTCGATACTCGTCGAGAAGATCCTGCCATGAGGTTGTTAAGTTGAAACGACTGAACCAGTAGTGAATATCATACCACTCTGGATTGGTATCACCAACAGCATCATATTCTTTAATAAGGAATGTTTGCGCAGTGTGAAATGGAATGTTCTTCTCTTTTGCATATATTCGTGGTAATCCTTGAAGCCAAACTGCATCAGGATAGCTTCGATCAACAAGAGTTCCATCAAGGTCAAAGGATATTGTTGGTTTCATAGGAGAGTAGGAAAAAACTGAGTGATATTAAAAGGTATTGGATATATCTGAAGACCAGATGTTCCTTAGGTAATCGTACAAGGAAAAACAGGATAGGCCACAAGGTGAATCGTGTTAATTTTTAATAATACCATAGATCGTGATGATGAAAGCAACGATTTCAATAATCGTTAACGGAAACAGGGTTGAACTGATTTGATCACAGTTGAGATTCATCCCACTCAGTTGACCGGGAAGAAAAATTTTCAAAATAAGCATAATTCCCCAGATACCAACGCCAAGAGCAATCAACGTTTTATTCATAAATTATCTCCTCAGGAACTTTGCACATCCAATCAAATTAGTATCACTTCTGATGTTTAAATACATTTCCTGGGTGTAGCTAGGGAAGGTAAAAAATGTTGAAAGTGGACTTGTCGGGATTTGAACCCGAGGCCTCTCCCATGCCAAGGGAGCGATCTTCCGCTGATCTACAAGCCCAGTTTTTGGTTAACTCCAGAATAAACAAAGGCAAATAAATGTTGTGGGGGAAATTATTAGAACTACAAAAGGTTTTGTGCCGATACCTCATGAAAAAGAAACATCTTGAGATGATCTTACAACAAGTACCCCTGCCAAAGAATCCAAAACCAGAACTGGAACAATATGTAACGCCAGCAACAATAGCAGCAGATATCATCTTTCTTGCATATCACCACGGAGACATTGAAGATAAAATCGTGGTTGATCTTGGATGCGGCACCGGTATCTTTGCAGTTGGTGCATTTCTTGCTGGTGCATCGCAGGTGTACGGATTTGATATTGATAAAAATCTGATACGACTTGCACAACAATATACCGCTGAAAAAAAATATACAATAACCTATCAGGTCTGTGACGTGACACAAGTATCAACCGTCTGTGATACGGTGATAATGAACCCGCCGTTCGGTGCTCAGAAAAGCAATCAACAAGCTGATCGGAGGTTTCTTGAAAAAGCATATGAAATTGGACAGGTGATTTATTCGCTTCATCTTACAAAAACACTACCATTCATTAGAAAAATGATTGCAGCATTACCGGCAACAATCACCTTTGAAAAAACCTATCGATTTCCAATACCTGCTCAATTTGCATTTCATGAAAAAACAGTGATGCAGTATGACGTCTCTCTCATCAGAAGTGAGAAAAAAGATCAGAAAAAAAGACAATTTTAAAAACAGGTTATCTATTTGTTTCTCGAGAAACAATAGATTTGCCTGGTAGGTTTACCAAAACGAGGTAGATACGCAAGATGAAGGTTTATAAAAAACAATGAGATATCTATCCGAAAGTATAATAATATCTTACTTTATCTGGGCTTCAATCTATTTGAATAAAACATAAGGGACTTGTGAGTAGTATGGCGCGTACAAAAACAAAGAAATTCAGAGGTTCACATACCCACGGTAAAGGAAAAAAGGGTGGCCGCGGTGCTGGTCTTCGCGGTGGCCGAGGAAACGCTGGGCTTCATAAACATCGCTATATGTATATGATGAAATATATGCCCGATCATTTCGGCGTCCATGGATTTACTAGACATGCAGCAACCCATGCTACCATCAAGGTTATAAACGTTGGTCAGTTGCAAGAACGATTCCCATCGAAGAAAGAAATTGATCTCTCATCTGAAGGATACGACAAACTCCTTGGGAGTGGGACAATTAAAAAAAGTGTTATTGTGAAAGTGAAAGCTGCCTCACAAAAAGCAATCGATAAAATTGTTGCTCAAGGTGGAGAAGTAAAGATACTAGAATAAGGGTATCGAGTATGGCTGAAGAGAAAAAAAGTCGTCTGTATGTACTAAAACCGTTAATTGAACGATGGCCTGCGGTTGCAAAGCCAGAAATCCACGTTAATTTTCGGACAAAACTCCTTTGGACAGTTCTCTGTCTCATCATTTACTTTGTTTTAACCAACATCATGATTTATGGGATACAAGGACAGGTTCTTGATTTGTTTGCAAGTTTTCGAGCAATCATGGCAGGTGCCTCCGGGTCTTTGATGCATCTCGGTATCGGACCGATTGTCACTGCGTCAATCATTCTTCAGCTTTTTGTCGGTGCAAAAATCATCAAATTGGATTTAACCAAAAAAGAGGATAAAGCAATCTACCAGGGAACCCAAAAAATTCTGGTTATCGTGATGATTCTTGTTGAGGCGATCCCTCAGATTTACGGTTATCTTGAACCAAGTACGCAGCTCGTCAGCATGGTTGGAGGCATGGGTGCGAATCTCATTATTATCTCCCAGTTGTTTATGGGTGCGATCCTTGTTTTTTTCATGGATGAGTTGATCTCAAAATGGGGTATTGGCTCTGGTATATCCTTATTTATTGCAGCAGGTGTTTCACAATCACTCTTCACTGGTTTGTTTAACTGGTTACCAGGTGACGCAAAACATCCAATAAGCTTTAGTAATCCACCTGCTGGGACGATCCCTGGTGTCTACTATATGATGTCTCAGATGAGCCTTGGAGAACTCGTCGATGGTGGATTTCAATATATCTTCATTGGTCATGGTGGATTTCAAAACGCAATTATACCTCTGATTGGAACTATTGTGATTTTCTTTGTTGTTGTGTTCGTTGAATCATCACGAATTGAGCTTCCCCTTGCTCATGCAAAAGTACGTGGTGCACGAGGAAGATACCCAATACGACTCATGTATGCCTCAAATATTCCAGTTATTCTCATGTCTGCATTGCTTGCGAATATCAATATGTTTGCTTTGCTGTTTTACACGCATCCCACGTTAAAAAATCTCCCGCTGCTCGGCCATCAATGGTGGATTGGCACCTACGATACCTCAGCAGGTTCGACGATGCCAATTGCTGGTGGTGCCTGGTATCTCTCAGGACTCAATGGTATCAATAGTTGGTTTATGCCGATTTTTGCAGGTGGTTACGGTGGTCATGCTGCCTGGCAGTATGCCTTGAAAGTAATTATCTACATGTCGGTGATGATCTTTGGTTCAATCTTATTTGCGAAGTTTTGGATTGAAACAACCGATATGGGGCCGCAGGCTGTCGCAAAACAGATTCAAAACTCAGGGATGGTTATCCCTGGTTTCCGGAGAGATCCTCGAGTTCTTGGAAAAGTTCTTGAGCGGTATATTCCTGTTGTGACCGTGATTGGTGGTGCGTCTGTTGGTGCACTTGCAGCACTTGCAGATGCAGTAGGAACTCTTGGAAATGCGAGTGGTACCGGTGTGCTGCTCACAGTTGGTATTATGATTCAGATGTATGAACAGATCGCTCGTGAACAAGCAATGGAAATGCATCCGATCCTCCGAGGGTTCTTTGGAAACGAATAACAATTATCATCAAGATGAGTGGAGTGTGAGGAAGACATGGGTGTCGTTGTAGTAACTGGTATTCCCGGCGTTGGAAAAACCACGGTTATGAAATATGCTGCTGAGGGACTCAACATCGAATTTGTGACGTTTGGCACAGTGATGGCCGATATCGCTCTTGAAAAAAAATTGGTAAAAGATCGCGACGAGATGCGTAAGCTTTCTCTTGAACAGCAGAAAAAATTACAGATTCTTACTGCTGAGAAAGTTGGCAAAATGAAAAATGTGATTGTCGATACCCACTGCACGATTAAAACACCAAAGGGATACATGCCTGGTCTTCCTGAATGGGTGTTAAAGAAACTCAAACCAACATCAATTGTTATTGTTGAGGCAGATCCTCAAGAGATTTTCAACCGACGGGCAAAAGATACAACGAGAAATCGAGACCCGGATTCTGTGGAAAAAATCGCTGAACATCAGATGATGAATCGTGCCGCTGCCATGGCATATGCAGCTTTGACTGGCGCAACCGTGAAAATTGTTTTCAATCATGATAATGCTCTTGATGCAGCCGTAAAAGAAGCTGAACCGGTGATACGATGAAAAAACTCGATAATACTGGATTAAGTTATGGGAATCAGATGCTCCTCATGCTTCTCGTGTTATTTGCTATGATGTTCATCTTTGCAGACGTTGGAATTCGAACATGGGTTGCACAAGCGTTACACACTGTTTTTTATCCACTCATTGGTTTTCATGGCCAGTATCCGTTGTTGACAATTATACTGTCAGGAATCATCGTCGTTTTTCTTTCATCGTTTTTCACTCATTTGTTTACGAACTGGAAAGCAATGGGAAAATCACAGGAAATCAACAAAGCATTCCAAAAGGAACTCTCGAAAGCACGACGAGAAGGAAACACCAACCGTATGCAGAAACTGATGAAGATGCAACCGCAGATTATGAAAATGACGATGGATTCCAGCAGTGGGATGATGAAACCCATGATCTTCTTAGTTATTTTTATTGCACCGTTGTTTATTTGGCTAACCTATTTTTTAGGAACGCTACAGTATTATTCAGTAACAGTTCCTTGGGCGTCAGACGTTTCATTGTTCAACCGCTCTCCCCTCTATATTACGAATTGGTTTTTACTGTATCTTGTTTTTTCATTTCTGGTTGGTCAATTGTTCCGGCAAACATTCAAATGGATTAGCTGGTCGGAACGATGGCAGCAACTGAAAAAAACATTATTTCCGAAGTCACACGTTAAACAACCATGACGACGATTACAATTAGCGGAAAACCTGGAACTGGAAAAACAACGGTTGCTAAGTTGCTCGAAAAGAAAACAGGACTCAAATATGTCTATGTTGGTGATCTTTTTCGCCAGCTTGCACAGCAACACCATATGAGTCTTGAAGAATTTGGCAGATACTGTGAGCAGCATCGAGAGATCGATGAACAACTTGATCAACAGCAACTTGCTATTCTCAAAAAAGGAGATGTGATTGTTGAAGGTCGCCTCACCGCATGGCTTGCTCATCGACATAACATCCCTGCGTTGAAAATTTTTTTAACAGCTGATCTTGAAACACGAGCAAACAGAATCGTTAAACGAGAACACGGAACACTCCTGCAGCGGAAAAAGGAAATAGAAACTCGTGAAAAAAGCGAAGCAACACGGTATAAAAAATATTACAACATTGATATTACGGATACCTCAATTTACGATTTGATTGTTGATACTGCTGATAGAACACCTGAAGAAATCGTTGAGTGTATCGTTCAAAAATTACATCGGTAAAGATTTTTTATACTTGATGTGTATTTGCCTGGACTGCAGCTATGTCTGAGAAAATCCATCTTCTCCCAAGCGACGCGAAGCGGAAACGGCTAATTCGTGCTCAAGTATCAACAAATCCACATTATGGAAAAGCACCACACAATCGAACTATCCAGGAACTTCTTAGTAACGGTTTTATTAATCTTGATAAACCACGTGGTCCGACATCACATCAGGTTGATGCATGGATTAAAGAGATCCTTGACATCGATAAAGTCGGACATGGTGGAACTCTTGATCCTGGCGTCACTGGGGTTTTGCCTGTAGCACTTGGCAGTGGGACTCGAGCTTTACAAGTATTGCTCGTTGCAGGAAAAGAATATATTGCTTTGATGAAACTACATAAATCAGTTGAGAAAAAAAAACTTATTGAAACTTGTGAGAGTTTTATTGGTGATGTTGAACAACTCCCGCCGGTCCGTTCCGCAGTGAAACGAGTCAAACGTAAAAGAAAAATTTATTATCTTGACGTATTAGAAGTTCGAGGTACTGATGTTTTGTTTAAAGTTGGCTGTGAAGCTGGAACGTATATTCGTACGTTGTGTGTTGATATTGGAAAAAAACTTGGTTGCGGTGCCCATATGGTCGAGCTGCGGCGAACTCGTGTTGGAACAATCACTGAACATGAATCAGTAACCTTGCATGATGTCAAAGATGCCTACGTCGCGTGGAAAGAACATGGCGACGAAACCGATATCCGAACTACAATTCAACCAATGGAACGACTTCTTGATCTCGTACCAAAAATCATTATTCGAGATTCAGCAGTTGATGCACTCTGCCATGGAGCACGTCTAGCAATTCCTGGTGTTGTTGAGCTTGATTCAGGGATAAAAAGAGATGATATTGCTGCAGTTCTAACGCTGAAAGGTGAAGGTGTTGCATTAGTGAAAATGGTGTTATCTACTGAAGAGATCATGCAGAAAGATTCCGGTGTTTGTGCACATCCAGAACGGGTGCTGATGAATAAAGGAACATATCCGTCAATTTGGAAAAAACAATAAAAACTAAGAAGATATGTTCGGAAAAATTAGAAATGTGGATGCCGAGGTGGCTCAGTCCGGCTACGGCGCGAGTCTGGAAAGCTCGTGGGCCCTGCCCTCGGGAGTTCAAATCTCCCCCTCGGCGTTTCCAACTTTTACAAAAAAAAAGTTTTAGAAAGAAAAAATAATTGAAAAAATTAAAAAATTTTTTATGCTGTACATTGATTTGGAAAAAAGAATTTGAGGAGATGAACAACATGCCCGCAAAAAAGAAAAAAGCTGCAAAAAAGACAACCACAAAGAAAAAGAAGTAAAAATTTTTACTTCTTTTTCATACTTTTAAAAAAACATTTTGTGATGTTGCGCAGATCATCTGATATTTGTTCTCTTGTACATCGGTCATCCTTTTAAGAAACTTTATTATGGTGGAGTAGCTTTCTGTTCTCGTATATTGCGTATGTGATTTGTCATGATACCTCAAGCAAGTCTGTTTCTTGGAATTATACCTGCATTGCTTCTACTATTTGTAGGTTTGAAAGGTTTTCAGGGTTTATACAAAGAAAAGAATATTTTCCTTTCGTTTGTTGTTGGTATCTTTCTTGGTGTTATTGCTGCAATTATGCAATCATTTACTATTCTTACAATTGTATATGTTGTTTTACTTGCCTTTATTAATCAGCTTTTGAAAACCATGATTTTAAATATCGGGCGACTTCAGGAACAGCGAGTAACCGTAATTTATGGTCTTTCACTTGGTCTTGGATTTGGTTCTGCGTTTACACCGATGATCATTCTTGCAGTTGATCGCCTGGTGACAACAGACATGACTGTTCAAGCTGTTCTTGTGATTGGAACACTGGGAATTATCCTGTTCCATGGTGCCACCGGTGCATTCCTTGGCTATGGTATTTATCTCGGAAAAACAATGAAATATCTATTTATGGCTATTTTTGTTGAACTTGCGTTTGATGTCCTTTTAGGTATTACAATTGCATATAGCAGACCTGAATCAATACTTGTTGTCAGTGGATGTACTATTGGACTTGTGTGCTATGGAGCAGTATTGTTCTTGTATGTCACACAAAAAATGATGCCAAAGATACTTGATGAATATCAACGAAGAAAAAGATCGCGAAATCTCCAAACACTGATAAAGTAAAAGCGTATGTATGTGCTGTAACATGTGATAGATATGAATGATCAACTAACAATTCCAACTCAACAAGAACTTCTTTATCAAAAAAGAGATATTAAACCGGTTCTTGCAGGTATTTTTCTGATTCTTGCTGCAGTATTTGGTTTTTTCTTATGGACGATACCGTTTACATTAGATGATACCGCATTTGAATCAATGATTAACATCACTCAGATCAAAGAGATGTACCCAGAGATTACATTTGAGCAGTTGAAATCATCGGTTATGATGTGCAGCGTCATTCAATACATTCTCTGCGTGGTGACACTGCTTGGTGGCATCCTTGCATTCAAAAAGAAAGTATGGTATATTGCGATACTTGGAAGTATCTGTGGGATTTTTACGGTTGGTACACCGCCTGCTTTTGTCTCAACGATGCTGTCAATACTTGCATTGATCCTACTGCTTCTTTCAAGAAAGGAGTTCCAGGGAACTGCTCCACAAGAAAAAATATGACGACGTACCATAATTTTTAGGGAACTGCTCAAATTTTTTTCCACAGTATGGACATACCAATGCATCAAAAGGTATACTCCGACCACAATTTGGACAATGTCGATCTGAATAACCTGATGTTTTTGCGATATTCAGGAAACCGCCTGCTGAAGGAAAAAGGACAGCTAATTCTTCTGTTTTAATTCGTCTGTAAGGAATGTATAACGCTCCGAGAAGTAATAAAGTGGTGATTATATTCCCGATAAGACTTATAAATCGTGTTGCACCTATCCAAGGATAATATGAGGATAATGACGAGAAAGATGATACTCCAGTTTTTTGTATTTCTTGTAGAACACCTGAACTGTATAATTCATGAAAGACAGATGTCGAATTCCAAGCAATGATACATGCAGTTGCAACAGATGAAACATATGCAGCTAGGAGTAATTTTTTCCCAGTATCATCTTCAAGTTGATAGAGACCAAAAACCCAAATTAAGCCGCTTAAAGCTGCTGAGATAACACTTGCAAAAGAGCATAGTAAAAAATTTTCATGCAGGAACGGCTGCGCAGAGGAACCAGAATTTGCAGTGGACACATTCTGTGCACTATAAAAAAACGTTAGAAATGAGTTTGTAACAGTGATAACAATCATAACGACAACAGTTACTACAAAGAGGATGATTGCGTATTTTATTGATTTTTCATGAGCAGAACCAAATTCTTTTCGACCTGAGAACACAAAAAGAACTCCGATGAGGCTAAGGATTCCAGCACTGATAGTAATCATCGATAGAGGTAGGAGTGCTGTAAAAAAACGAAATGATTCTTGGGAAAAATTGTCTTGATCTATAGAATACGAAAAGCTATACAGAAGAAAAATTAGTATAAGTGATATGCTACTTGATATCATTAAAAATAATAAACCTGATTGTGTGTTACTTTTCATAAGTTACACCTGAACATGACGCTATGTTCATTAACATTAATGGTGACACAAGATATAAACATGTCCGCAAGAATCGTTTTGTTCTAAGAGAGAAACCATATATATCGAGCAGACATCTACGAAAAAAAAGTGTAGGCCGCAAAAAGAAAAAAATAAAAAAGATAAGGAAAAACAGGAGAAATACTCTGTTTTCCACAGTCGATTTATAGTATTTTTTTATTTATGGTTGGTCAAATTTTTTGTTACAGTACGGGCAGACTCGAGCATCTTCTGGTATACTCCGGCCGCAACTGGGGCACATTCGTGCGGGTCCTTGTGATTTTTCACCTCGAACCACCAACCAGATAATCAAACCAATTATTCCAGTTAAAATGACGATCAATAACCAAATCACTCCACTTTTCCCACGTTTCTCTGCATCTTTGTAGACCCATATCGCAACAAGAATCCACACGACAAACCAGATAATACAAATGACTGCGCACATAACAAGCCCAAGGCCCATAAAAGCCGCGGCATCAGCATTTTGTTGATAATAGTTGGTCCAGTCATAATCATCTGCTGCACTTACCATATTGGATAGTGCGATAGTCATAAGTAGGCCTATTGCTAACATAATACATTTTTCTGATATTCTCATATCTATCTCCTTTCCTTACGGTAGGAAATCAAGTTCCATTTTAACTACTTTGTGTTTTTTATGTCTATATACCTTGGTTTTTCACGGCTAGAAAACAAGGTGTATAGACACTATTTTTTATTGTGGACAAAAATCACTTCAAATCCTTTTTATTTTTCCGGGTTAACAACCCCTGAATTTCATCAAAAATAACACCAAATGCAACACCACAGATCAAACCAGCTAAGAGACCTGTCATGAATCGAATAAGATTGATGCTTTCCCAGAAACCGAAAAGTTGTCCAAAGCCATCAATGCCAATTGGAATCAAACATAGTAGGATTAGAACAATGAATCGTTCAGTGAGTTCGAAACAATAAAAAAGCATTATTCCGAGGCCAAGAACAATTCCAAGCCAGATCGCAGTGCATCGACTGCAGAATGGCATTTGATTGCCGTTAATAAAAAAAGAACGTTCCTTGTGTTGATGACAGAGTTGATCTCCGATTGTGTAGATCGTACTCCAAGGAGAAGGCATTTGATCAAGGTGGTCTGTATTATCAATACTTCCGACAACACCAGTAAGGTTAGTAACTGATCCTGAAGGAAGAAAAATTGGTGCAAGGATTTGGAGCAGAAACCAGATCAAAAAGAAAAAGAAAAAAACTGAAATGATGATTTTGCCTGTTTTCCGACGGTGAATTTTTTGAAAAAACGCAAAGTACGCGGAGTAGTCTCGATTCATGGACATTGGCTTTACAGCGTCTGAATGGTATGCTTTTTTATAGGTTTTGCTCTTTACTTTAGGGGAAGAGAACCGAAGTCTCCTGGCATCATATTTAAATAGCGTTTGGGTATACCAAGATACACAAAAAAACAGGTGAACCTGAATGACACGATTTCCTGAAGCTGAAAAAAGATTACTCTTAAAGAAAATTTGTATGAAATGCGGTGCATCCAATGCGATGCGTGCCGAACGATGTAGACGATGCCGCTCTGATGAACTCCGTCCAAAAGCAAAAGAAGGTCGAGGAGTATAAGAATTGTTCACCTGGCATGTTAAAAAAAAATATCTTTTCTTCAGTACATTCATGAAAAACTGGTTGGCTGAGGTATGCCTGAGACGAAAACAAAAAAAACAGAGGATTTTAACGAGTGGTACAACGAAATTGTAGAACTTGCAGATCTCTGTGACAAACGATATCCGATTAAAGGTATGAATGTCTGGCGGCCGTATGGATGGAAACTTATGTCATATGTTGATACGTTGATCCGTCAGGAGATGATCAGAACGAATCATCAAGAAGTATATTTTCCTTTGTTGATCCCGGAGTCGTTGTTTAAAAAAGAAGAAGAACATATTGAAGGATTTGGTAAAGAAGTTTTTTGGGTGACACACGCTGGGCATAACCAGTTGGAGGAACGATGGCTCCTACGACCAACCTCTGAGACGGCAATGTACCCGATTTTTTCTCTTTGGATTCGATCTCATGCTGATCTGCCGTTAAAAATCTTTCAGATTGTGAACACGTTCCGCTATGAGACAAAACAAACACGGGCGTTTATTCGTGTTCGAGAAATCCATTTCTTCGAAGCTCATACCTGTCATGTTGATTTTACCGATGCAGAAGCACAGATTCAAGAAGACAAAGAGATTGCTCAACGTTTCTTACAAAAACTTTGTCTCCCTTTTATCTTCAGCAAACGACCTGAATGGGATAAATTTGCTGGTGCCCATTATACGATTAGTATTGATGTATTGATGCCTTCAGGAAGAACTCTGCAGATTGGTTCGATTCACCAGTATCGGAATAATTTTGCAAAACCCTATAATATTTCATATGAGACTACTGACGGTGATCACCAGTTTTGTCATCAGACAACCTATGGTATGAGTGAACGGCTCCTCGGTGCTCTTGTGGGCATTCATGGTGATAACAAAGGGCTCGTGTTACCCCCAGAGGTTGCACCGATACAAGTTGTCATTATTCCAATTATTTTCAAGGGAAAAGAAAAGCAGGTTACTGACGTTGGAAAAAACCTTGAACAGAAACTACGGGCTGCGGGAGTACGTGTTCATCTTGATCTGCGAGACATTACTCCCGGAAATAAGTATTACGATTGGGAGTTAAAAGGTGTGCCACTACGCCTCGAAATCGGCCCTCGAGATCTTGAGAAAAACACCGTGTTATTGGTACGTCGAGATACCCTTGAAAAAAGTACAAGCCCTTTGCATGCTGTTGAACAAAATGTACAGGATACGCTGCAGAAAATTTCAGAACATCTATATACTCAGGCGTTCCAGTTGCTCAAAAATAATATGCATGAGGTTGTATCTGTTGAAGAAGCAAAAACAAAAACAGGAATCGTTGCACTTCCTTGGTGTGGTGTTAAGGAGTGTGCATTGGAAATCGAAAATGTTTTAGAGGGTGTTACGATTGGGGAACCGATTGATCAGCAAGAATGTCACGGGTCATGTCCCGTGTGTGGACAACCTGCACAGACTTGGATGCGGTTTGCTCGATCATATTAAAAAAGAAACAAAAGAAATGATCTGGATGTGAAGATGTATGAGTGGAAAGATAAGCAGTTTTCTCCGAGAATTAGTCGCACCGTTCAGTATCTTTTTCGTAATCCTTGGGATTATTTTCATGGTGTTTGGTATCATCTGGATTTTTTTTAAAGATCTGGCAACAAATACCAGTTCACCAGTTTATTTCCTAAGTTCAGTTGGTGAGTGGAATTGGTATGTGCTTGCAGGAGGCGTTCTCCTGTTTGGGATCGGTCTGTATTATCTGTATAGTTTTCTGTCGAAACGTCATTTTGTTCTCAAAGAGTTAAAAACAAATAAACGATCAGAATTATTAAAAAGACATGCTGAGTTAAAAGCAAAAGTTAAGCGGCTTCCAAAGAAATATCAACGGATGCTTGCAGAAAAAGAAGAAGAACTCCAGATTGAGTAGTTTTTGGTTCGAATGTCTCGTCAAAAGAAGATTTTCTCTCAGTTTGTTGTACTTCTTGTGGAGCCGAAGTACAGTGGTAATATTGGTGCCGTTGCTCGTTCGATGAAGAATTTTGATTTTGAGACGTTGTATCTGGTAGATCCCTGTGAACTTGATGCGGATTGTTATGCTCGAGCAATGCATGCACAAGATCTGGTTGACCATGCTCGTATTTTTTCTTCATTTGATGAGGCGTGTAAGGACATTGATTATCTAGTTGCAACCTCGTCAATTGAGACAACGTCTGAGAAACGACATCTTCGTCAGCCGTTTATTCTTGATGAGTTTGCAAAAAAAATTTTTGACGTTGAAGGTCGCATTGGTTTGGTGTTTGGCCGCGAGGATTATGGTTTGTTTAATGAGGAGATTGCAGCATGTGATGTGATGGTGAAAATCCCAACCAGTCCATCATACCCATCATTGAATTTATCTCATGCAGTTACCGTAGTTTTATATTCTCTGTATACGCATAATGTTGAGTACAAAAGAAAACGAAAACTCAGTAAAGTTGAGAAAGAGATGTTGTTTCGGTTTTTTTCTGATCTGCTTGATGAAATAGATTATCCAAAGCATAAAAAAGAAAATACGAAGATTATGTTTAAACGGATGATGGGGAGAGCCTTGCCGTCACAATGGGAGTATCATACGTTGATGGGTGTGCTCAGTGGAGCATTGGAAAAAATAAAGAAAAAATAATATTTCTTTGGCTATATTGCTATAATCGTTGTAAAAAATAAGGAACTAAATAGATACGAAAAAACTATGAAAAAAAAATTGGAATATTATGTATAGTTTTATTGTACATAGGAATGTTAAGCGGTTGTCAAACAATCGAACGAGGCGCCACCATGGTAAAAATTGAATATATTCCTGAGAAGTATATCAATTTTATCACCGAAGTAAAAGAAAATTTTCCCTTCATTTTAGAATCCATTTTAAATCACACAATGGTTAAAATATCTGCATCTCAAGAAAAAAAATTACGAGAATTTTTAAATGAGCATGAAACAGATATGTTCCAATATTCTGGAGAATACTATCAAATAAGGATTTTTACAACATAACATTTACCAAGTACTTTAGAAACTGTATATTCTGATTTAAATCAATATTTATATTGTTTCAATACTAAAATAGACATTACTATGTTTTAATGCTGCATGAACCTTATCAGCAAAAAAGATAAGATCTTCAACGTTTTGCTGTTCTTTGCCCCAGTCGTAGACAAAATCATAGTTACCTTTCGTTGCTTTAAAACCCATATTCATGAGCTGGTTTTTTACTTCTGACGGAGATGCTCCTTCACTGTAGAACATGATTTTTAGGTAGGTTTTCATAGGAATATCACTCTGAGAACCTTATCAGGATATAGGTATTAAATCATTACGCTCCTACGGTGAAAAACATCGTCTTCGAATCGGATTTGAAAAATAAAGTTTGTTGTTTAGGAAAAAGGAATAGGTGCAAAACTTAAGATAAAGACGATAATGATGAGAACTCCAAGGAGTTTTCGTCGAGTATCCAAGGTATCATGTTCATTGAGCGGGGGTTGATGATGCGTACCAATCAATAGAAAAACTATAAGGGCAAACATAAGCCAACCAGTATAGAGAAGCCCTAAGATGAGAAGGATAATAACAACAGCCCAGCTTGCGTACCTGTGTTTTTCTTTGAGAAATGCTCGTGCAACATGTCCGCCATCAAGCTGACCAACTGGGAGAAGATTGACAGCCGTAAGAAAGATTCCAACCCACCCTGCAAAAAGTGTCGGATGAATTAATATATTGTCTGGAAGTGAAAAGAAAGTTTGAATCCATTGGATAATCAGCGGAGGTGACATATACCCAATATTCTCAGATTGCGGGATACTGATTGGATTCTGTTGCATGAGAAAAAATCCGACAAAGCAGACAGGTATTGCAACCAGAAAACCTGCTAGAGGACCTGCTATCCCAATGTCAAGTAATGCTTTTCGATTTGGTATAGGTTCACGGGTTGAGATCACTGCACCAAAAGTTCCAAGAATAAAGGGGGGTGGCAATGGTATAAAATACGGGAGAGATGATTCAACATTATGTTTTTTGGAAATGAGATAATGTCCCATCTCATGACATCCTAGGATTAACAACAACGGAATCGAGAAGAAAAGGAAACCATTGCTCAGATATTCTGGAGAAAAGCTTTTGCTTAGAATTGCGATAAAATCATTGAGTGTTGGTTCAAGGATACTTACCCATTGAAGAGAACCTGCAAGGGTTGTAGTAAAAACAGTTGCGATGAGTAAGGCAAGATTGATCCATACTGGTTTTTTCCGTATGAGTGGTTTTTTGATAATATAGATGAGATGTTCTCCTCCTTCAAACCGTATCATCGGAATGTACCCTTTTTCCGCAAGAGATACCCGGAGTTGTTCGAATTTTTCTTCAAGCAGTAGTTCATCGACTCTACAGAAAAAAACAGCGGTGTTTCCATCGGTTTTCATATCATAAAAGGGAAATCGTTGACCGACTTCTCGTTTCAAGAGTTCTATATCAAAGATTGGTGATGAATCCGGCGTCGTCCACGTTTCAGACATATGAAGAAGCCCGATATTAGATGTGTTTTATAAATCCTTCGCCCGATACAATAGCGCCGTGATTCTATAAACATTTTTTTTATGTACTTGTACGAAGGAGAAGGCTTGCAATAAGATAGAGAACAAAAACAAAGAAGAGTATCCAATAGAGAAATGAATGATACTGATTTTGTTTCTGAAATGAGTGTCCTGCTAACTCACCGCTCTTTTCCAAATGCATTCCCAAACCCGTGACCCAGTATTTTGTAGCGATTTTTAAAATTTTTGGAACGTTGTATTGATGTATCGAAAAGAAGATAAACAACAAATCTTTGTGTGAGGCGAGGTTTTGATGCAATATGGATATGAGAATTTATTTTCCTGGTGGAAAAAAGGTAAATGCCGAATACAAGGGATTTACGATCGCTACTGATCAACCCCTTGAGGCTGGTGGTACTGGAACCGCACCTGAACCGTTAAGCTTGTTTCTCATTTCTCTTGGAACCTGTACCGGATATTATGTTCTCGCATTTTGCCAGAAACACAATATCCCAACTGATAATATCACTATTGTTATGAAATCAGAGAGAAATGAAAAGACACATCTGTATGAGAATATTACATTGACCATTGCAACACCATCTGATTTTCCTGAAACATATAAAAAAGCACTTGTGAAAGCAGCAGAATCATGCGCCGTGAAAAAACATCTTGAAAAACCACCGAAAATCACAATACTTGCACCATAGCAGTTTTGTTCAATCATATTTATGTATATCTTTGCTATTGCATCGGTAATGTGAATACCATGCCAAGTACGTTAATTCTAGGGACGCAATGGGGTGACGAAGGAAAAGGAAAAATTGTTGATTACTACGCTAAAAAAGCTGACTATGTCGTTCGTTTTCAAGGGGGAAACAATGCAGGTCATACTATCCAAGTCGACGACCAAGTGTATAAACTTCATATCGTTCCTTCTGGTGTCATCCAAGGAAAAATAGGAATTATTGGAAACGGTGTAGTCATTGATCCCGAGGTTCTTCTTCATGAAATCAACGAGTTGAAAAAACGAGGTATTGACCCAAAATTAATGATCAGCGACAGAGCACACATCATTATGCCGTACCATAAAATCTTAGATGGTGCTGAGGAGCAGTACCTTGGTGATAAAAAAATTGGGACAACTAAACGAGGAATTGGGCCGTGCTACAGTGATAAAGTTGCTCGCTTAGGTATCAGAACCAGCGATTTACTTGATAAAACAATACTCAGACAGCGGCTTCAACAGATTATCCCATTAAAACAAAAAATGCTTGACATGTACAACATATCAACAACATTACATCTTGATCAGCTCGTCGAGACCTATGCGCACTATGGTACACAATTAGAAAAATACATCACCTCAACACAGATGGTTCTTCAGCAGGCACTCGCCAAGAACAAACATATTCTCTTTGAAGGAGCTCAAGGAACAATGCTTGATGTTGATTTTGGAACATATCCTTACACAACTTCATCAAATACCATCGCGGGAGGAGCTATCACTGGAACCGGTGTTAACCCTAAGAATATTACCGATATTATTGGAATTATGAAGGCATATACGACCCGTGTGGGTGAAGGTCCTTTTCCCACTGAGCTTTCTGATGATGTCGGTATACATCTTCAAAAGAAAGGACATGAATTTGGAACAACTACCATGCGGCCTCGTCGGTGCGGCTGGCTTGATCTGGTCATCGTGAAACATTCCTGTATGCTTTCAGGGATTACCAGCATTGCGATGACAAAAATCGATGTTCTGACAGGATTGCCGAAAGTTAAAATTTGTACTTCATATAAACTGCTGGGAAAAACTATTGATTTTGTTCCAGCAACAATTGCTGACGTTGAACACTGTGCCCCTCAGTATATCGAATTACACGGGTGGAAGTATCTTGACCCATCAACAACAATATATGACGATCTCCCTAGAGAAGTACAAAAGTATATTGAATATATTGAAAAATATCTTAATCTACCGATTTCTCTTGTCTCGATTGGCCCTGGGCGGGATGAAACAATACAACGTTCAGAGTAGATTTTGAACGGTTACCGCAGTTTGAATCCATCGAAGATATGAATTACAGGCAGCGCGTAATGCGTGAACATCAGCTGCACGTATGGTTAAAATAAGTTGTTTCCCAGAAGGAGTTATCTCGACCTGTGTTTTTGGTATTGCATGTTGAATCTCAGGAGAAATTGCACCAACAAGAAGTTGAATGTCGCGTTCTGACGCACCGGTCAACGTAAATGTAGCATGCGCGTTCATACTGCTTTAATACGTTTGGCAACAGTTGGTCGCTCTTTGTAGAACACCTTACTTCCACAGTACGGACATTGCATACCGATATTTTTAACGTCAAATTGAACTGCCTTCTTACAGAGTCCGCATTTATATCTCGTCATACTTCGTCACTGCTCATGAGTGGTGGAGCTATTAATCCTTTCACAATTTTTTCAACATCGGAACCCTGTGGTGTCTGTGGAAGGTATGAACCGCCTGCAAAAATCGTACCACATTTGGTACATTTCCAGATACTTGTACTAGTTCTTTTTACACTGAGATGGCTGCATGACGGGCATTTATGTTTTTGTTTCTGTAACGCCTCAACCTCACGAATCCGGGTTCTGGATCGGACACCATACCGTGCTTGAAAACGACCTGCAGTTCCAACTTTTTTCGTCCTTTTTGCCATAGTTATTTCCCTGTACTTTTATATAATTGTGTTCTTATTTCTCGCCCGTTATCAATCGAGGCTTTTATAACTTTTTGTATCTCTTCTCTGGTGAAACTCCCTTTGAGCCCTTTCTGCATTGCTCGAATATCTCCATTTGTATCTGTTGCAACGGTGAGACGTGCATCAGCAATTTGTTCCTCATCAAGCGAGGGATCTAAAAAAATAACGTTGTTGATTTTAACTGAGGTACATGAGATCGGCGGTTCTTTCAATGGCAAAGGATAATCATCACCGAGTTCAAATCGCCGTGCTGGAACTTTTGTGGTCATTAAGGCTGCAAGAGATGCAAGTGATGCGGCATCAAACAAGTTTCCATCATAGTCAAGAACATGAATATCAATAAAGATAACCCAGACTTTTTCACCAGGGGTAATACAGAGTTTTTCAACTTCAACGAGTTCTGATTCTCGAACACCTCGATCAACAACCCGTGCGAGTTCTATTGCATCTTCCTGAGGAGGACCTGCTTCAAAATCAGGAGATGCCATCGGGACCAGTTCTGCTGCAGTTGAGAGAACCCCGCTATCTGGTGAATCAGGATATGGTTCACCGACCTCCATTTTTATCCCTGCAAGAACCTGCGTATTCCCAATTTTTACCCGCGCTGATCCTTCTGCTTTTTGTACAACATTGGTTTCAATTGTAATCGGCCGGTATTGATCAAACCTTCTCCCGTCGATCCGTTTACCCTGTTCTGCAAGTTTAATGATGTAATCTCGTTTAATAACTGGAACAACTGTCATACCTTATTCAACCTCCAAAAGTTTCTCATATTTATCAAGAAGTGCTTTTTTCTGCAGCTGTGCAACCTTATGGCAACCTCGTATCGCGAGGTCAAATGCATGATTAAATTCCTCAAGTGTGAGATGTCCATCCATTTGAAGCAGGAGAATCTCATCAGTTCGAGGTGCTATTGCAACAGGAAGGTCTGCTTGTCCGTAGTTATCTTCTTCTTTCCCAAGATCAAGGACAATGTGATCAGCGATTTTTCCAGCGGCACAGGCAACAGGTATATCGGTCATCGGTATGCCTGCATCAGCTAAGGCAACTGCTGCAGCAGTGAGTCCAGCACAACGCGTCCCAGCCTCAGCATCAAGAATTTCAATATTCACATCGATTGCTGCACGGGGGAACTGTTCGGTGAGGATGACTTTATCTAACGCTTCTGAGATTACCTTAGAAATTTCTCGGCTACGTCGATCTGGTCCTGGTTTTTTTCGTTCTTCAACACTGAACGCAGCCATATTATACCGAGCGTTTACTACCGCTCGTAACGGGTTTTGGGTATGTCGTGGTACTGCTTCTCGAGGTCCATAGACAGCAACAATAACTTTGTTGCCCCCCCATTCAAGATAGCAAGAACCATCTGCTCTGTGAAGGACACCTGCATCGATTTTTATTGGACGAAGTTCTTCGAGATCTCGCCCGTCTCTTCGTTTTCCATGACTATCGAGGAGTTCAATATCTGATTTCATAGTACAACTTCCTTTGAATCTTTTTTTAATAATTCAGCGATTCGATTGGTTAATCCATGACTCACTGCTTCTTGCTCAATCTTAGCGATTGCTTGCAGTACTTTTTCAACACCTTGGGTGTCTCCATCGATCCAGATGCGGCCATTTTGGCCGACAAAGATCCGGCATCGAGTGTACTGTTTGATCAGTGATATCATCGAACCTTTTTTACCGATGATGCGTGGAACGATTGATGGTTCTACATCAATAATAGTTCCACCTTTGATTTTATAGAGATTTCTATCTTTTAAGGTAATATTGAGTTTTTTTTGTTCATCAACTGAAAGAACTTTAGCCATGATGGAATCTCCGTGATTTAAATATTTTTCAGTATTTCCAAATTCGATATCCCATGGTACTTCGCTCACATGGAGTAATGCAGGATATGGTGCATTAATATCAACCATCCAGCTGGACTGCGATGCCTCTTCGACGACACCAATAACAAAATCACCAGGTATTGGTTCATATCGTCCTTTTATAGGGACAACCTCAATGGTTGAATCTGAAATGTTGAGAACACCAAGCCGTGCTGCAATAATTTTTCCTTGTTCAATAAACGTACCTCGGCCAGATCGATGGCTTTTCACATCTCCTAAAATTTGACTGGGATAAACAATGATACGTTTTTCATCTGCCATAAAAATAACCTATATACTCCGTATTATTTAAGAATTCGTGTTTCGACATTGCCCTTGGTAAGCGTATTGAGTTTATCATAAAAATCAGTCTGCATACCTGCAGGGATACGAACGATACCAAGCCATGATCCATCTGATTGCCAATCTTCACGTTCAAGAACTCCGAAATTCCGAGCAACACCATAGGCTTTCCCGGTATATGCTGCTGGAATTTTAACAGATATTTTTACCTGCTCCATTGAAATTGGAATAATGGGTCGTAATGCTTCGAGAACGGTTTTGACTTGTTGGGTAACTGGTTTAAAGGGATCAATATGAACCTTTGCTTCTTCAAGTGCTCGTTCAATCCGTTGTCGAGGATGCGGCATTTTTGTCTGTGGGTCCATAGCGTTTTTTACAATGATATCAACGATTCGTTTCTTTTTTTGCTCCTGCATAGTATGTCGTTGTTCTGTAGTGAGTTGAATGTCTCCTTTGAGAATGATGGTTTTCGCGATGGTTATTATATCTGATGTTCCAAAATTTTTAATCAATGATTCCTCAGAGGCATGAGTCCCTTTTTTAGCGTCTTTAAAGATTGCGTCGATTGCAAGAGATCCACGTATGTCAACGTCTTTTCCTTCTAACACCTGATCTGCGATGTGAGGATCAACAAGTATTTCAAAATGTTCTTCTCCTTTATGATATCGAGCAATGACTGCATCTTCAAGGCTAACCACGTTTACTTACCTCCGATTGCTTTGATAACATACATGCGTGTTTCTTCTGGCGAGAGAATATGGAATTTCCAGCCTTTTTTAACTACGCCGATCTCAATTGCTTCAGCATTGATTTTACCTTCGGTTCCTTTATGCAACGCCTTGATGCCGAGATCGATTGCTTCGTCAAGACTTAAATCATCTCGATATTTTTCTTCAAAAAACGCCATAGCTCCTGCTCGACCAGCGCCCTCGCTGCTTGCCTTGTATTCCATAAGAGCTCCAGATGGATCAGTCGAGAACAGTCGAGGACCGGTCTCATCAATACCTGCGATAAGAAGGGCGGTGCCAAAAGGTCGAACACCACCGTATTGTGTATAGGTTTGTTTGAAATCACAGATTCGTTTTACGAGTGTTTTTACTTGGATTTTTTCATTATAGGTTATTTCGTTGATTTGTGCATCAAGCCGGGCGCGATCAATCAACGCACGAGCATCAGCCACAAGACCAGAAGTTGCACATCCGATGTGATCATCGATCGCGAAAATCTTCTCAATGGAATCAGGTTCAATTAACCGGGAGGTTATACGTTTATCGACGATGAGTACAACACCATCCTTACATTTTAAACCAACCGTAGTTGTTCCTCGTTTCACTGCCTCTCGTGCGTATTCAACTTGAAAGAGTCGACCGTCTGGAGAAAAGACGGTTATCGCGCGATCATATGCAATATTTGATGGTTGCATGCTCTTTGTTCACCTCAACTTTTTTAATGATATGGAGAATGTTCAACCAAGAATACGCTTTTACTGTATATACTTTGTGATTATTTGTTTTCTCAGGATTTTATGTTCTAAACACCGGGCTGATCCCCCCAGAGTATTTTATGTAGTTGTAATCCTAAGCGAACTGGAAGACCATCCTGAAGGATCCATGAGAGGAGAATTTTCGGATCAGTGCCCCACACAGGTTGAAAAAAAACATAACATGAGGGATGATATTTTTCAATGACCTCTCGCGCGCAGGAATAATCCTCAGAATTCTGAATGATGAATTTTAGTTGATCGTGAGGTCGGAGAAGATTAATATTTTCAAGATTCATATGAGTATGCATGTGTGAAGAAGGGCATTTGTAATCCAGTGAAATCATGATTTTTTTCATTGAGCGTAATGTTTGTATCGAAATACTCCCATTCGTTTCAACACTGATTTTATAGTTCTTATCAAGTAACTGGTGAAGAAGGTCGTAGCAATCAGGTTGCATAAGTGGTTCCCCTCCAGTAAGACATATTGTCGAACATGGATATTGTTGTAGTGCATCTACTATTTCTGGGATGCTCATTGTTTTGCCGGTATGGTATGCGTACGTAGTATCGCAATAGCTGCAGCGTAGATTACATCCTGTCGTTCTGATAAAAATTGTTGGAATTCCAGCAAGAATACCTTCGCCTTGGATTGAATAAAAAATCTCATGAATGTTCATAGGTGAAAAAGAAGAATGGATCATACCTATAAAAAAATGTGTGTGGTAAACCGTTTGGTAAACAACCGCAGGTAAACGTTCAGGATGGTTAGGTTTACTCCTCCAGAATATTTTGAGTTAACGTGAGGTAAAGATATTTATATAAGAATTGGTATTACGGGTAAGCCGTTTCAACAGTTAATATGAGATAGTGTGTATCATATATCAATCATGAATCACTGCTAAGTATCGATATATAACTGAAGAATGGCCCTTGTCTGGGCCTGTAGCTCAGCTAGGTAGAGCATCTGGCTTTTAACCAGGTGGCCAAGGGTTCGAATCCCTTCAGGCCCGCCTTATTCCTCAACGGAAGCCACAACCAGGAGGAATGCAGCATCGCCACCCCCAAACCAAAATATTACGACATATTAGGTCATAAGCTGGTACCAGAACATAGTATTTTATCAAAGAAAGAGGAAAAAGCGTTGCTAGACAAGTATAAAATAAAACCTGAACAACTCCCAAAGATTCTCAGCACCGATCCAGCGGTTGTTGCTATCAAAGCAAAACCTGGAGACATTGTTAAAATAGTTCGACAGAGTCCGACTGCAAAGACATCGATTTGTTATCGATTGGTTATTGAAAGTGAGCTTGCTGACATTGGAGAATTTACCATCCCTGCTGATTTTGGAGAATCAACTGAGATTGAATAGAGTAAAAAAAAGAAAATATTTTAGGTGGGTTGAAGAAAAATGAGAGAATTAATTGATGCTTTTTATCGAGATCGAAGCATTGTAAACCATCAGATTGCATCCTACGATGATTTCCTCAATAATCGGTTACAACGGATTGTTGATAGTACCGTTATCGGTCAAGAAGACGAAAACATGGAACGAGGGTTCATTTATCCTGAAATTGAAGGTTTTAAAATAAAATTCGGGAAAATCAAAGTTGGTTTTCCTGAGGTCAAAGAAGCAGATGGAACCGTCCGACCGCTTACCCCCATGGAAGCACGACTGCGAGATCTCACGTATGAAGCTCCCATCGAACTTGAATTTATTCCAGTGAAAAATGATGTTGAATATGAACCTGAATTGGTTCGAATCGGTGAATTACCGATTATGATCAAATCAAAAAAATGTACGATTTCTCGGAAGGTTTTAGAAGAAAAATTAGAACATGTCCTCACTGATGAGGAATATAAAAAAGAATTACAGCATATGCAGGAAGACCCGTTGGATCCTGGCGGATATTTCATTAGTAATGGAACCGAACGGGTGCTCATCACAGTCGAGGATCTTGCACCAAATCGCGTGCTTGTAGAAAAAACAAGTAGGTATGGCACTGATGTTGAAGTTGCAAAGGTGTTTTCTCAACGAGAAGGATACCGTGCGTTGACGGTTGTCGAAAAACGAAAAGACGGTATGCTCATGGTGACGCTGCCGACGACGTATGGTCAAATACCGTTGATTATCTTATTACGAGCTCTTGGTATGGAAAACGATGAAGAAATCGTCGATGTGATCTGCGTTGATCCAAAAATGGAACCGTACGTACTTGCAAATATCGAAGAATGCGCTCGGGAGTTTGGCATTTCAACAAAAGAGGAAGCAATTGCATTTCTTGGGAAAAAATTTGCAGGAGGGCAAGCAAAAGAATATCGGGTGAAACGAGTTGAAACCATTATGGATCGTCATCTGCTCGCACATCTTGGAACGTCTCCTGATGATCGACTCACGAAAGCTATCTTTATGGCACGGATGGGGCTTGCAGTTCTTGAGCTTGCTCTTGGGAAACGTCAGCCTGATGATAAAGATCATTATGCCAATAAACGGTTGAAACTTGCCGGAGATCTCATGGAGGATTTATTCCGAGTAGCGTTTACTGCGCTTTGTAAAGATTTGAAGTACCAAATTGAACGAGTACATGCAAAAGGTAAAGATGTAAAAATCAGCGCCTGTCTACGTTCAGATGTTCTCAGCCAACGTATCCACCATGCACTTGCAACCGGGAATTGGGTTGGTGGAAGAGCTGGTATTTCACAGCTGCTTGACCGGACAAGCAATCTTGCAGTGATCAGTCATCTGAGACGCGTAACCTCGCCGCTGACTCGATCGCAACCTCATTTCGAAGCTCGTGATTTACATTCAACGCAGTGGGGGCGACTGTGTCCAAATGAGACGCCTGAAGGTCCAAATTGTGGTCTAGTGAAAAACCTCGCGCTTGCTGTTGAAATTTCAGAAGGTTTCTCAGAAAAAGAACTGGAAAACGTTCTCCGAGATCTTGGAATTAAGGATATTACCAAACATGTCACCGGTTCACGTGTCTATCTCAACGGGGATTTGATTGGGATGCATCCCAATGGTCAAGAGCTGGTAAAAAAACTACGTGAACGTCGACGGAAAGGATTGCTCAGTAATGAAATTAATGTTATGTATGATAGCGAAGGAAACGATGTTATCGTGAATTGTGATTGTGGCCGTCTCCGCAGACCGTTGCTTGTTGTTGAGAATGGAAAGTTGCTACTGACAGAGAAATATCTTCAAGAGTTAAAGGAAGGTCGGAAACGATGGATTGACCTCATTAACGAAGGTATTGTTGAGTATATTGATGCTGAGGAGGAGGAAAATGCACTCATTGCATTAACCAAAGAGGACATCACCTCAGATCATACGCATATGGAGCTTGATCCTATGTGTATTCTTGGTATTGGTGCTTCGCTAGTTCCGTATCCTGAGCATAACTCGTCGCCGCGTATTACTATGGGTGCAGGTATGGGAAAACAGTCACTTGGTTTTGGTGCTGCAAACTATCGAATCAGACCTGACACTCGCGGTCATCTCATGCACTACCCGCAGATACCTCTTGTTCAGACTCATCCGATAAAATATATTAAATTCCGTGAACGACCTGCAGGTCAGAATTTTATTGTTGCAGTTGCCTCATTTCAAGGATATAACATGGAAGATGCGCTGGTTATGAGTAAAGCTGCGATTGAACGTGGTCTTGCTCGGAGTACGTTTATTCGGACGTATTCAAGTGAAGAGAAACGGTATCCTGGTGGTCAAGAGGATCATTTTGAAATTCCAAGTCCTGACTGTCGAGGGGTACGCAGTGAAGATGCGTACAACAATCTTGGTGACGATGGATTGATTTCACCAGAGAGCACCGTAGATGGTGGTGACGTGCTCATTGGAAAAACATCTCCGCCGCGTTTCCTTGAGGAACCTACTGATTTTCTCACTCCACAGAAACGACGTGAAACCTCAGTGACAGTACAACATGGTGAAGGAGGAATTGTTGACAAAGTAATGCTCTCTGAATCAGTCAATGGGTCTCGAATGGTGAAAATTAAGGTTCGTGAACAGCGTATCCCTGAGTACGGTGATAAGTTTGCATCAAAGCATGGTCAGAAAGGAGTTATTGGTTTTATTGTTCCTCAGGAGAATATGCCGTTTAACGAGCAGGGCATCAGTCCAGATCTCATTATCAACCCGCATGCAATTCCCTCACGTATGACGGTTGCTCATGTCTTGGAAATGATTGGGGGAAAGGTTGGTGCACTTGAAGCACGGACGGTTGATGGTACTGCTTTTTCTGGAGAAAGTGAAGATCATCTCCGGAGAGCACTTGTTGCGAATGGATTTAAACATAACGGTAAAGAACTACTCTATGATGGTATCACGGGTCAGCCGCTCGAATGCGACATCTTTGTTGGCTGTATTTACTATCAGAAACTGCATCATATGGTTGCAGGAAAGATTCATGCTCGATCCCGTGGACCTGTTCAGATTCTTACCCGTCAGCCAACTGAAGGTCGAGCTCGGGAAGGTGGTCTGCGGTTTGGTGAGATGGAACGTGATTGTCTGATTGGTCATGGTGCATCCATGGTGATTAAAGATCGACTGCTGGATGAATCAGATCTCACGATGAAATATGTTTGTAACACCTGTGGTCATATTGCAATGATTGATCGACATGGGCGATTGCATTGTACGATATGCGGTGATAAGGCTGATATTCATCCAGTTGAAATGAGTTATGCGTTTAAGCTTCTCATTGATGAGTTGAAATCACTGGTGGTTGTTCCACGAATACGGCTTGAGTCATTGGTGTGATCCGTGGAGGGATAAAAGATGGCAGGATCTCGAAATGTGACAAAAAAGATTGGGAGTTTAGAATTTTCTGTTCTTTCGCCAAATGAAATTCGAAAGATGAGTGCAACAAAGGTTATTACTGCTGATACGTATGATGATGATGGTTTTCCGATTACGATGGGGTTGATGGATCAACGACTCAGTGTTATTGAGCCTGGTCTTCGCTGTAAAACCTGCGGGTTGAAGGTTGGGAAAGACAAATGTCCTGGTCATTTTGGACATATTGATCTTGCTATGCCTGTGGTACATGTTGGTTTTGTGAAAACCATCAGGAATTGCCTTCGGGCAACGTGTCGCCGATGTGGTCGTATTCTTCTCACGGATGATCAAATCAAAGAGTATATGAAAACCATCGAGAAGAATAATGCTGATGGGCGAGATAATGCGTATGTTTTCAAAAATATTCTTACTGATTGTGTGAAAACAGAATCGTGTCCTCGATGTAAAACACTCGTTGGAAAAATTGATCTTGACAAACCGACATCATTTCGTGAAAATGGGAAAAAACTTACACCGACGGAAATTCGAGAATGGCTTGAAAAAATTCCTGATGAAGATCTACCCTTGCTTGATATCAATAAAAATGCTGCTCGTCCTGAATGGATGGTGCTGACAGTTCTGCCGGTTCCTCCAGTGACGGTTCGTCCCTCGGTTACACTTGAAACTGGTGAACGATCAGAAGATGATCTCACCCATAAACTCGTTGATGTTATTAGGATCAATCAGCGACTGCAGGAAAATCGAGATGCAGGTGCACCGCAACTGATCGTTGAGGATCTCTGGGAATTACTGCAGTATCATGTCACAACGTATCTTGATAATCAAACATCTGGGATTCCACCGGCTCGTCATCGATCAGGACGGCCGTTGAAAACCCTTGCACAACGATTGAAAGGAAAAGAAGGTCGTTTCCGAAGTAATCTTTCAGGAAAACGAGTGAATTTTTCCGCTCGTACAGTTATTTCTCCTGATCCAAACCTCAGTATCAATGAGATTGGCGTCCCGATTGAAATCGCTCGGGAGTTGACGATTCCTGTGCGGGTTACTCCTCAGAATCTTGAATGGTGTAAACAACTCATCAGACAAACCAAAGAATCATTCCATGCTCATCAAGGATACATCCCACAGGTGAATTACATTAAACGATACCGTGAGGGTGTTGAACAGCGAATTAAAGTAACTGATAAGAATGCCGATGATGTTGCAGATAAACTTGAGATTGGAACAATTATCGAACGGCAGCTCATGGATGGTGACATTGCATTGTTCAACCGTCAGCCGTCGTTGCATCGAATGTCAATGATGGCACATCGTGTTGTGGTTGTTCCGTATCGTTCATTCAGATTTAACCTCTCAGTCTGTCCACCATACAACGCTGATTTTGATGGTGATGAGATGAACCTGCATTTATTGCAAGGTGAAGAGGCAAAAGCTGAAGCAGAGATTCTCATGAAAGTTCAGGAAAATATTCTTTCGCCACGCTTTGGCGGTATCATCATCGGTGGATTGCATGATCATATCTCAGGGTGTTTTTTACTGACGTTTAACAATAAACGATTCACAAAAGAACAAGCATCGCAGATCCTCGGCGGGTTTCAATACACAGGAAAATTCCCAGAGGTTCATGAGGAAAACGGGACGTCTTTTGTATATGGCCGTGATATTTTCAGTGTCCTGTTACCAAAGGATATATCGATGAGTTACAAAGCAAAATCATGTTTCAACTGTGAGGTGTGCAAAGCTCCTGATTGTCCCCATGGTACGTATGTCGTGATTAAAAATGGTGTGCTGAAACAAGGTGTGATTGATGAAAATAGTATTGGTTCATTTAAAGGTCGTATTATTGAACGGATCATCCGTGATCATGGAACCAATGCTGGCCGTGAGTTCATTGATCAGGTAACAAAGCTGGGTATTGCGACAGTAAGTGTTCTTGGTTTTACGACAAGCATTGATGATGAAGATATTCCGTTGGAGGCACGACGGCAGATCGAAGATGGTCTTGAGAAAGCCCAAAAGAAGATTAAAAATCTTGTTCTCGCGTTTGAGAATAATGAACTTGAAGCGTTACCTGGTCGAAGTCTTGAGGAAACGCTTGAAATGGAGATCATGCGGGTTACTGGTCGTGCTCGTGATATGGCTGGAGAAATCGCAAGTAGGTATCTTGGTATGAACAATAGCGCAGTGATTATGGCAAAATCTGGTGCTCGAGGATCCATGTTGAACCTTTCGCAGATGTCTGGATGTGTCGGTCAGCAGGCAGTTCGAGGAGAACGTATTTCCCGTGGATATAAGCAGCGGACGTTGCCGCATTTCAAAAAAGGAGATCTTGGTGCTAGTGCCAAAGGGTTTGTTGCAAGCAGCTATAAGAGTGGTTTGACACCGACTGAGTATTTCTTCCATTCTATGGGTGGTCGAGAAGGGTTAGTCGACACTGCGGTTCGAACATCTCGCTCTGGGTATATGCAACGTCGTCTGGTGAATGCATTAGAAGATCTCAAAGTTGAAGATGATGGTACTGTTCGGCATACCGGTGGCGAGATCATTCAGTTTATTTATGGTGAGGATGGTGTTGATCCTGCGAAAAGCATGAATGGAAAAGCAGTTGATATCGAACGTGTGATTACTGAGATTAAAGAGGAGGCATAAGGCTATGGTTCAGAAGAAATCAGGAACGGCAAAGAAAAAAGATAAAAAACATCAGGTAAAAAAAATAACGGTGAAACCTCAACACAAACACAAAAGCAGAGCTGACCAAAAAAAACCAGTAAGAAAAATAAGTACAAAACCTCTGAAAAAAATTAAGAGTAGCAGAGAGCTGTTGAAAAAAATCCAAAAAACACCGGCAATAAAAACCGAAAAGATGGAACAGCGCGAAGAAGAACTACAGGAAGTCATAGTTGAACCGACCAAGAAAGAAAAGGTTGTACCTGAACGGAAAATGCTTCCCCGTCCGGTGAAAATCGACGATGAACCCAAGGAATACAAAGAACTTCGAGGAAAGATTGAGAAAATTTTGAAGGATCGTTTTCTTCCAACAGCAATTATTGATACTCTTGTTGAACGTATTGCAAAAGAAAAAAAACTCGAATCAAAACTTGACAAAATTGTCGATCGAGTGTATGCTGACTATCAGAAAAACAAGATTGATCCGGCTGAAGCCTGCGGTATGGTTGCCGCTCAGAGCATCGGAGAACCTGGTACGCAGATGACGATGCGGACGTTTCACTATGCTGGTGTTGCTGAGATTAACGTTACGTTAGGGTTACCTCGTCTCATTGAAATTGTTGATGCACGTTCAATTCCATCAACGCCGATGATGAACATCTACCTGCGTGATGAGTATCGGGTGAATCCTGATCTGGCAAAGGAAATTGCTAATAAAATCGAGATAACCCGGCTTACTGATGTCGCTGATCTTGAGATGGATCTCATTAATATGACGATTTTGATTAAACCAAACAGTAAAACAATGGAGACGAAAGGACTCACGATTGATGAACTTCTTGAGGTGATTCAAAACATCAGGAAGATCAATGCAAAAATCGAAAAAGATGCCATTAAAATAACCTTAGAAGAACCAGGATATAAAGCATTACAAAATATTTATGAATCGCTAAAAAAACTCAAAATCAAAGGTATCGATGGAATCAAACGAGTGATTATTCGAAAAGAACCTAATGAAGGATATGTGATCTATAGTGAAGGGAGCAATCTCCAAGAAGTGCTTGACATCGATGGTGTTGATCCGTATCGAACTACAACAAATGACATTCATGCAATTGCCCGTGAACTTGGGATAGAAGCTGCACGAAATATGATTATCCAAGAAGCACATAATACCCTTTCTGAACAGGGGTTAAACGTAGATATGCGTCATATCATGCTGGTTGCTGATGTGATGACTGCTGATGGAACTGTTCGAGCAATCGGACGGCATGGTGTAAGTGGTGAAAAAAGCTCAGTGTTATCCAGAGCAGCTTTTGAAATCACCGTGAATCATCTGCTGCTTGCCAGTCAACGCGGTGAGTCTGATATTCTGAATGGTGTTGCTGAAAACATCATTGTCGGTCAACCTGTGAATCTCGGAACTGGTGCTGTTGAACTTGTGATGAGTCGATCACGATCAATGAGTAAAAAGAAAACAAAAGGAGAATAGGTGTTATGGTAGATGTTAATCAGGCGTTAAAAGAAGTTGCAAGTAAAGGAAAAATGCTGCTGGGTGAGAAACAAACGAAAGCTGCAATTAAAAATAAGACTGCAAAACTTGTTGTTCTTGCAAATAATTGCCCATATTCAGCTGCATTGATCAAAGATGCTGAAGCAGAAAAGATACCAATCTATCACTATCAATCTGATAACATTGAACTTGGGTATATCTGTGGGAAAAGTTATGGTGTTGCTGCGTTAGCTGTTGTTGACGTTGGAGATACGAATATTTTGCAGCTTGTTGGTGCAAAGAAAAAGAAATAAAAAAAAGATTTGATGTCATGGGTCAGATTGTTCTTTCTAATGAAACTGTTCAGTTCATCAATCTTGCGACGAAAACAACGAATGCTCAGATTATTGATTGTTTAGTTGAAGATGATCGAGTTGTTTTTATTGTTGAAAAAGGACAACTTGGAATTGCACTTGGTCGGAAGGCAAAGAATCTCGAACGACTGAACCATCTGTTGAAGAAGATGGTAAAATTCGTTGAATATGATGCTGATAAGAAGAAATTTATCGAAAATCTCTGCAAGCCATATGCTGTTCGCTCGGTCACTTTTGAGGGAACCGATCAGGAGAATATTGCAAAAGTTGAGGTTGAAAGTAAGGATAAGTCAAAGCTTATTGGGAAAGGCGGGCGAAATATTTCCATGATTCGAAAACTCGCACAGCGTCATCATACGATTAAAGATGTTCAAATCGTATAATTGAAAAACCTGATGGGGTACCCTACGGTTTTTTAAAGGGTTTCTGCATTTGAGGGGTAGAGCAACACAGGGGGTTTTATGGTTGCGGATTCAATCTCATCCGATCCTTGAGTTCCCATCGAAGAAAAGCATTCCGTTCTATTTCAATAATCAAAAAATGACCGGTGTTGAAGGAGATACGATCGCCTCTGCGTTGCATGCTGCTGGTGTTACAACACTCAGTAGAAGCCTTCGATTGCATCGTCCTCGAGGTTTTTTCTGCGGTATTGGGAAATGTTCTTCGTGTCTTATGCGTGTGAATGGTATTCCGAATGTTCGAACCTGCACCGCACCGCTCCATGAAAATATCCATGTTGAAACCCAAGATACACTTCCAGATGTTTCAGATCAAGTGTCGCTTCCATCCTCCCTGCAACCAAAACAGGACGTAACCGTTGATGTGCTCGTAGTTGGTGGTGGTCCTGCTGGACTTTCTGCTGCATTGGAAGCAGTATCGTATGGAGCTTCGGTACTGCTCGTTGATGAGAATCAGATGCTTGGAGGTCAGCTCGTGAAGCAGACGCATAAGTTTTTTGGGTCAAAAGAGGAACGCGCAGGAACCCGGGGTATTGAGATTGCACGGCAGCTTACGTCGGAACTCGAACCATTTATTGATCGGAAAAAAATTCAAGTGATGCTTGATGCAACCGTTATCGGTTACTATGAAGGTTCGAAGAATTTGCATCGATTCGGCATTGTACAACGTAAGGGATATCATAGTGTCCTGTATCAGGTTGACTGCAGAGCAGCGATTCTTGCCTGTGGTGCTATGGAGAATATGGTGTTGTTTCCTGGGAATGATCTTCCTGGGGTGTATGGCGCTGGGGCGGTACAGACCTTGATGAATGTGTATGGCGTTCGGCCCGGAACTACTGTACTTATGGTTGGTGCAGGTAATGTTGGTTTGATCGTGTCGTATCAGCTTCTCCAGGCAGGAATCAAAGTTGATCGGGTTGTTGAAGCAGCACCGGTGATCGGCGGGTATCATGTCCATGCGGCAAAACTTCGACGATGTGGTGTTCCGATTCAGACGCAGCATACGATTCAAGAGGTGTATGGAACAGAACATGTTGAAGGTGCGGTGATCGTCCGTCTTGACCACCAGTGGAAACCAATTCAAAACTCAGAGGAATATATCACTTGTGATACGATTTGTTTGGCGGTTGGTTTGACGCCGTCGACGCGGTTACTCTCACAGATCGGAGTTGCTCAGGAGTTTATCGCTGAGGCTGGTGGGTATGTTGCACTCCATAATGAAGCGATGGAAACAACGGTTCAGAATATTTTTGTCGCAGGTGACAGTTCAGGTATTGAGGAAGCATCAACTGCGATGGTCGAGGGAAAAATCGCTGGTTTTTCTGCAGCCTATAATCTTAACTACACTACTGATGATCAGATCAGGAAGAAGTATCTTGATCAGTTAGAATGTCTCAGAGCAGGACCGTTTGGTGAAAAACCACGGATTGCAAAGCAAAAAATCAACGAATTGCTGGTGAAGCAGGTATGAACCGAGTGAAAACGTATGAGCAAACCGGCATTCTTGCTCTTTCAGATCTCATTCTTCCATCAAAAAAACAGTTGGAGAAAGGAGTTGCGATTCTTGAATGTATCCAAGAAATACCATGTAACCCCTGTGTTGATGCATGTCCTGTGCATGCGATTTCTATGAAAGATATCAATGCACCTCCGGTGAACAACTATGATCTCTGTACCGGATGTACTCGATGTGTCGGGATTTGTCCTGGTCTTGCTATTTTTGTCATAAAAATCAAACAAGGAAAGGCATATGTGACGCTTCCGTATGAATTTTTACCGATTCCAAAGGTTGGAGATACTGTCCGTGGATTGGATCGAGCTGGAGTGTATCAGACCGATGCCGTGGTTACTCGGGTTGTTCGACAGGGGAAAACCATGGTGATTACGATTGAAGTTCCAGAGCAGTATGCTCTTGAGATTAGAAATATTCAGGTTTGAGATGGTATGGTTCAAAAAAGTGTTGTGTGTCGATGTGAGGATATCACAGAAGATGATGTTCTTGAAGCAATTGCTGAGGGTTACACTGATCTTGAGGAGCTGCGGAAAAAACTCCGTATTGGAATGGGGCCATGTCAGGGTCGTGTGTGCATTCAGCTTGTTATGAAGATTCTGGAGAAAAAAACCGGGAAAAAAGTTACCAAAGCCTCATTGCATAAACCACGGCCGCCGTTGATTCCGGTGCCGCTGAAAACACTTGCACGTGATCATGATGAAACGAAAAGCTGATGTTGTGATTATTGGTGGCGGGGTGAATGGCTGTTCATTAGCCTATCATCTCGCGAAACGTAAGCTTACGGTAGTTGTTGTTGAAAAGAAGTATCTCTCATCTGGAGCGACTGGTGCATGCGGTGCTGGTATTCGACAGCAGTGGTCAACCCGTGAGAATATCGAACTTGCGATGGACAGCGTAAAGATGTTTGAAAATCTAAGCCGAGAACTTGGGATGGATATTGAGTTTCGACAAGGCGGGTATCTGATTGCGATCCATGATGAAAAAGAGATGCGGCAAGCTGAAAAAAATGTGTCGTTACAGCGGTCGTTAGGTTTAACTGTTGACATTATTCCTCCTGAGAAGATGGTTGACATTGTTCCGATTCTTGATGTGAAAGGGATGCAGGCGATCGGTGCATCGTTTTGTCCAACCGACGGTCATGCGAATCCATTTAAAACCACATTTGCGTATGCACAGGCAGCGCGTCGTTATGGAGCTGAGATTTATACGCATACGACGGTTACTGATCTCGTCGTTGCGAAAAAAAGAATCACTGCAGTAAAAACCGATAAAGGAACGATTACGACACCAGTAGTGGTGAATGCTGCTGGGGTTGATTCTGTTGGAGTTGCAGAGATGGTTGGGGTTCGACTGCCGATCACCCCTGTTCGCAAGGAAATTATGGCAACGGAACGGTTGAAACCGTTGTTTGAAGCAATGGTCATCAGCTTTAAAGATGGTATTTATTTTAGTCAGCAGCCTGAAGGACAGATTGTTGGTGGTATTCCTATTCCTGAGGAACGAAGTGGGTTTAAAACTATGCCGACGTTGCAGTTTGTCTGGCATATGTCAAAGACGTTGATTCGATATGCACCGGTGTTATCGGAGGTGAATATGCTTCGTCATTGGACTGGTTTTTATGATGTGACTCCTGATGCTCGGCCGATTCTTGGTGAAGTTCATCACCTGAAGGGTTTTATTCAATGTAATGGTTTTTCTGGCCATGGTTTTATGTTGTCCCCGATGGTTGCGCAAATGTTAGCGGAGTATATTGTCTCAGGAAAAACACCTGAAGTTTTGAATAATTTGAATTTGGATCGGTTTCGTGGGAAAAAGATTGAGAAAGAGTTATCGGTGGTTGGATAAAATCAAAAAAACGAGAGGTTTATTTTTGTACGTGATGCATGGTAACTCGTTTTTTGAATAAGAAGAGTAAGTTTTTCCACCCATCGGAAAAACTTTCGAGTTTCACGTTTCCTTCGCGGAGGTATAACGTTGAGGGGATTTCTCGTGCTCTGATCTTTTTATTCGTAAACATTTCAATTTTGATTTCTTCTGAGAAGGGCATACCGTCGTTAAAGGCTTCAAGAGGTTGTATTTTTGATAACGCTTCTTTTTTCAAGATCCACATTCCTGATTGTGAATCTTTGATATGAACCCAAAAGAGGATGCGGACTGTCCATGCAAGGATGAGGTTTCCGAACCGATGTTTGACACTCATCGATCCTTTCGTCAGTTGTGCGAATCGGTTGGTGGTCATAAAATCAAGGTTTTCCTGGAGAAATAGATCGAGGTATTGGGGGATGCAATCAAATGGGTAGGTCGCATCAGCATCACCTGTGATGATGATATCTTCGGTGAGATGGTGCAACCCGGTTTTATACGCCCGGCCGTATCCTTTTCGTGGTTCAAGAATGACGTGGACGTTGTGTTGTTTGGCGATCTGCTGGGTGTTGTCGGTAGAGAGCCCATCGATGATATAGAGAGTAAGTTGCCAGTTCTTCTTTTGAAAATAGGTATATGGGATTGTTGCAAGTGTTTTTTTGAGTCCTTGTTCTTCATTAAGAGTAGGCATGAGAATGGCAATGTTCAGAATCAATCACATCCTAAGGATAGCAAAAGAAATAGGAAAAGGTGTTAAAAAAGTTTTATAAAAAGAGAAAAAGAGAGAAGTTTGAGAGAACCTTTTTGTTTGTTCTCTCAGGTGCTTTGTCTTTACTGGTGTCGTCGGCGTCGTAAGAGTATGAATGCGACTCCGATTGCTCCGATAAGGGTGAGCAGTTCGAAGCCAGGTATTCCTTTCTCTTTGGCGTTGATGGTGACTGGTTCAGCTGAGGTGAATCCGGTTTTCACTGCGGTGATGGTGTATGCAGTCTTCTGTCCGGTAACCGTGAAGGTTGCTTGTCCGTTGACTGTGGTACCCGTTTGGCTGCCGAAGGTGACCGTTGCACCGGTGACAAGGTTGCCAAGATCATCGCTGACAACGACGGTAACCGGTGAAATGTAGGTTCCTTCGCTGTCTTTTTCACCGCTCACCGTGATGAACAGTTTTGGAATGTTGACCACGGTTATGGTGACCTTATCTTCTGCATAACCTTCTTTGGTTGCTGTTATAGTATAGGTCCGATCACTGGTAACTGCTGGTGCGGTAAAGGTTGCTTTACCATCAGACTCAGTGGTTTTGGTTGTTCCTGCGAAGACAACTGCAACACCAGGTATGCCAGCTGCTGTTGAGCTACCATTTCGAGCAGTAACGGTGAATGATCCGAGTTCGTCAACCTCAACAGGTGCTTCAAGATAGATAACCCATGAGGTTACCTTGATTTTCACATCAGACGTCTTGTTTTCAACTTTGATGATGACGTCACCAGTGGTTGGCGGTGTGAAGGCAAAGGTTACCTGACCATCAGCATTGGTTGTTGAGTTCATCTGGCCACTCAGACCAGGTATGATGATGCTGACGAATACTTTAGGTAAGCCGACTCCACGCCCTGTGATGGTTAAGGTGACTTGTGCAGGTTTGTTGTAGGGGATGCTGTAGACTGATGAGGCAACATTTGCGATTTTCACAGGGATCCGCCCGTTTGCTCGAGCGTAGGCGCTTCCTGAGGTTTTCGGTTTGAATTCAAAGGTGATGTTTCTCAGAGGAGCTGTACCAGGTAATGCATTCGCAGTGATGTTGCTAAGGGTTGCAACACCATTCTTGATATCAAGGGTGATTGGATCTCCTTCACCATTGCTATAGTTTACCCAGGTCTTATTGTAGGCACCGATGTCGGTGATGTTGTAGAGTTTTAAGGTACCGTTAACTGGTTCTCCTTGGTAGTTTACGGTGAAGGTTGCGCTGATGTTTTTATCAACACGCCAGATGAATTCTGAGATGTCACAGGTGACATCAACTGCCTGCACCGTGAAGGTTGCATTCCAACCTCTGCTGTTGTAGGTGTCGTTGTAGGCATAGACCGTGTAGACTCCTGGTTTTGTGAAGTACTGGTTGACAACTGATTTGTTGACGGCGCCATCAAGGCTTGTTGCTCCAAGGCTTCCGATGTCTGCAGTGACATCATGACCAGTTGAGTTGTAAATGCGTACTTTTAATCCGGTTGCTGATGGATACCTGGTTGTGTTGCCGCTACTATCAACAACACTAGTGTTGAAGTAGATCTTTGGTATCCGTTCTCCGGCCATAACTGTGTTTGGTGAAACAGTTACTTTGAAGTCGGATCGTGCCTTCATGGTTGCCATAGCATATCCATAGATGTACATTGGAGTACCACCGCGGTAGAGTTTGACATATGCTGTAATATTACGAGGTGCTTTAATTGATCCATATGCTAAGGTTTGGTTTTTCCGCTGGATGGTTGTATTCATGGAAAGAACGTATTCACCAGTTGCCGTTCCTCCTCCCAGTTTTTCTGCGATCGTACCATCGCCGGTTTTGTTGACAAGAGAGCAGTTGTTGTCATACATCCACTTGAGGTATACTTGTGCATTCGGGTAAGCATATCCGGAGGAATCTTTCACAGTGACGGTAAAGGTGACATTCTCACCATAGGTAAACTCTGTTGGAGAGATAGTAACGACAGTACCATTCATTTTGGTTCCACCGATCGTAAGTGTCTCAGTGACAGTGCCTCGATCTTTCCATTTTGCAGTAAACGTTATCTGCCCGCCGTTCAGTTTCATAACAGGTGTCAGATTAACAGTCCAGGTTCCGCTGCTATAGGTAACTGCGTCACCAGGAAGTTTATCTAAGGTCGTCGGGAGATATAAGGCATCTCCAGTGATGGTAATATTCTTTCCATACATGGCTTGCGGATTACTACCGCCACCATACTTGTTATTATCCTGGTCGATGATCTGGAAACTAATCGAAAGTGGTTGCGATGTGTTTTTCGGAACCATCGGGATAACCCCATCATTATTTTTATTGGTGGCCGAATAATCACTATTGACACCATCATCATCGATCCATTTCCAGAGGATTTTTGGAGGTTGTTCAACGGTGAAGGTTACCGTAGTGTTCCATTCGTGTGAGTATTGAGGTGGATTCGTTGCAGAACCATCACCATCAATATCTCTCCAGATGAAGACAGTCCAGGTTCCATTTTGAGCATAGAGACCTCCTCCGCTCTTTTGACCCCAGTGGCTTGAGTTGATGTCAATGAAACCAGCACTTTTTGTTATGGTTAAGTATTGGGTGACATTCCTTTCAACTCCAGTTGCATTCGGTGCAAATACCTTCACAGACATGCTTGAAAGGTTGTTTTTATCATAGTCTTGTACAGAGATGTTCACCGTGCCATCTCTACCCCAGTACATGGTTTGATTCTTTGTAGGTATCGAGGCGGTTGGCTCACCAGGTCGCACCCAGAGCCGTGATGCATATTCAGCACCAGAGTTTTGATATTCGGGTGGGTCCCAGGGACCACAGGTAGTATAGTTGTAATAATCTGCAGTGATCGCAGGAACTCCTCCATAGGTTATATTCCATCCGGTTGTCCCATAGGTTTCTGCTTGTGGGAATGCATCAGTATCAACGTATCCTCGAACCGTATAGTTACCTGATCGATTGAAATACGTGTTGGTACCAGAGATGTGATCCTTAAAGGTGTGTTGGCCGTCGTTATCGATTCTCGGGAAGCTGGTAATACTTGCATTTGTTGTTTTCCGGCGAACATCAAAAATACAGTTTGGAACAAGGGCATCTCCATTTTTTAATTCAAAGGTAACCGTTGCGTTTTTCCGGTAGTAAATCTCTGAAGGACTAACAGTAAGTGTATAGGATTTTGATGCGTTCACCCAGAACCATTTCTTTGCGGATGCATTAAAGTTGCTAAAATTGTTTAAATTAACTAATTTACCTGAAGTATATGTTGACTCATTTACTACAATCCAGAGACCCGAGCAGTTGAGAACAACACCTTCAATGTAGGATGCTCCACCGACGGTTTCAGGTGTTTTAAACCGAGCTCCTGCGCCGTATGGACGCATGGTGAAGTTATAGGTCGTTCCTGACCGGTAGTAGCGGGGGTAGTACAGATAATACCAAGAGTTTGCAACTAATCCTGTGGTATTAATACCGAGGTCTATCGGTTCTGTTGACACGGTTAACTCAGCAGAGTTCGTAACTTGCGTTGGTTTTCCCCAGGCATTAACACCAGGGATTGCACTTGCTTGTTCAATAATTTTTATGTCAAACTTGTTTAAGACTACCAGTGTTGATAGAGCTATTGCACAGACGATCAACATGGTTAGTACCTTTTTTCCATTCATCTTTTATTTCCTCCTTGAATATTTTATATCCCAATTAATTATAGTCCAGCAAAACACGTCTCGGTTCACACCGTGAACCGATATGAAATCACCACACCAACAAGGTTCTGGAGATTCCAATCCGTGTCCTCACCGGACCTCATCCCACGTAAATATTATCCTTATTTATATAGGTTGCGTTTTTCTACATCTTATAAAGCGCTGTTGGTACAACATTTTGATGATATATCTTAAGAAAGATTCTAAAAAGGTATCTCTCACGTCCACCTGCGTATGTTTTTAGTATCAACCACAACCTTAACGAATAAATACACCTATGTTTATTCAACCCCCTAACCACAGAACTCACTACTACGGTAAACTATAAACCCGCCTTAGCTCAGTCTGGCTGGAGCGGCCGGCTGTAGACCCATATATGGCCGTTACCGGCAGGCCCCCGGTTCAAATCCGGGAGGCGGGACTCATTCTTATGTTCATCAAAAAGAAATTTTCAGGTCTGAAAACCGTGATGCTTATAAGCTTATAATATAGATATTAATTATATGTCGTTCTTTTATGAAATCAAAAAAACATATCGCACTCGGCGTACCGCTTTCTGATGCTGAAACCATCCGAGCCTACCTTCTCAACAACAAGCTACTTGACCAAACCTATCGCATTACAAAAAATAAAACAACGGTCTATTTCCCGGTAAAACAGATTGCTAAAAACTTCGGACAATATATCAAAACGTATCGATATTTTGAGCAGAAACAGCAAAAACCAACCTCCTACAAGCAGCTCCTTACACTCCCCACCCCGCTCCAAGAACAACTGCCGACATCCTACGATATTGTCGGAAAAATCATTCTTATTAAAATCCCAGAAGAATTAAAAGAGTTCGAACAGCAGATCGGGGCAGCACTACTTCAAGGTCATAAGCAGGTTGAAACTGTTTTTTCATCTGAGCCGGTTCGTGGTGAGTTTCGCCTTCGAAATCTCCATCGTATCGCAGGGAAACAACAAACAACAACCCTACAGAAAGAGTATGGTTTGTCTTTTTTGGTTGATGTTGAAAAAACCTATTTTTCACCCAGGCTTGCATCAGAACGACGACGGATTGCAGGATTCGTTCAACCCGGTGAAACTGTTGTTGATCTGTTTGCAGGTGTTGCACCGTTTTCATGTATGATTGCAAAATATGCACAGCCAAAAATGGTTTATGCAGTGGATAAAAACAGTGATGCCGTTGAATTAGCACGACGCAATATTGTTCTCAATAAGCTGGTTGATCGTGTTACGGTTATCCATGCAGATGCACACGATATACCCGCAATGTTTCTGAAAACGAACCGGTATGCTGATCGGATCGTTATGAATCTTCCGTTTGAATCACATCGGTTTTTCCCAGTTGCGCTAGCGTTGTTAAAAAAACAGGGCGTCATCCATATGTATACGGTTGCTGATGAAGAAGATCTTCAAACCACGATCAAAGAAGTACACCGGCATGCACAACAGGCACAATTCATCTGTACTGAGATCAACATCCGGAAGATTAAAACCTATGCGGCTCGAGAATTTTATATAGCATTAGACATTACCGCTACGAAGATGCCGACGTAGCTCAGCTGGTGGAGCGGCTGACTTGTAATCAGCAGGTCGAGGGTTCAAATCCCTCCGTCGGCTTCTACATGGTTGTGAGCCTGAAGGTGCAGGATTTCATCAATCGAGAGTTTTTATACAAAAACAAAGAACTTTTGTATATATATTTTCCTGTGCATAGGTAACTACATGTCTACCTACAAACAAGTCTAATAAATACATACTTGCTCTCATTGTCTTTACCAACAACTGAAGGATGGGACCAGATATTACGGTAAATAAGAAAAGATTATTACTTGCCCCGGTACGGATATGTACACATACGATTAAGAAACGATCATCACAGCGGTTTATTGAACTGGATATACTCAGAGGCATCGCAATTCTTCTCATGATTTTTTTCCATATCCTCTGGGATCTTGATTATTTCGGTATTGTACCGTTGAATCATCAAATCTATGCATTTCAAAAAATCGCACCAATCATGTTTTTCCTACTTCTTGGCATGTGTCTTGTTGTAAGTACCAACAACACTCAGAAGGGAAACCCAGATAAACAGAAAAAATATAGAAATCATCTGATTCTTCGAGGATTAAAAATTTTTAGTTTCGGGATGATCCTGACGACAGGAAGCTTTATTTTTATTCCCGATCGGCCAGTTATTTTTGGTGTGCTTCATTGTATCGGTGTTTCAATTATCTTAAGTATTCCTTTTCTGTATCGAAGCACAATTACAAAAATTGTGTCATCGGGAGTGGTCATGATTGCTGGTTACTTTTTCGGACAGTATATCGTACCGTATCCCTCAGCGGTTCATCTGGCGATCGGGTTCCATCAAACCAATGTCTATAGCTATACGGTTGATTATTTCCCGATTTTCCCCTGGTTGGGTGTGTGTCTCCTAGGAATGGCTCTTGCTGATATTTTTTATGCCGATAACACACGGAGAATTCCGTCATTTGCTCTCTCAAAATCGAAACCATGTTTAATGGTTTCATGGCTTGGACGGCATTCGCTGTCAGTTTATATGGTGCATCAGCCGATCATCGCTGGAATTATTCTCCTCTATATCTTCTTATAAAAAAATGGTTACTTCTTACGCTGCCAGATCTTCTTCCGGAGTGACAGAATAATGGTCAATGCTGCTAAAAAGATGAGGAGTTCAAACCCAGGAAATCCTTTTGGTTGTTGTATGGTGATGGGTATAGATGTCGATTGTTGCGCACCTGCATCATCAGTGACTTTTAAGATAACAGTGTAGCTTCCTGCCTGAGAATATTTATGCGTAACGAGAGATCCATATCTTCGTGTTCCATCACCAAAACTCCAGGAGTAATTCGTAATGCTTCCATCTGGATCAGTGCTATTAGACGCAGAAAAAATAAGGTATTCACCAAGCATCAACGAACCTTGTGTTGATATCCGTGGTATTGGCGGTTGATTTTCAACGATTGAGGAAAGTACGGTTACCGTCGTTGTTGCAATATTGCTCTGACCAACATTATCAATAACTGTCAGTGTCACGGTGTAGATGCCTGGATAGAGGTAGGTGTGCTGCGGGTTGATGCTGAGAATCTCACTACTTCCATCACCGAAGTTCCATCGGTAGAAATCAATCTTTCCATCAGGATCCCTGCTTTGCGATCCATTAAAGGTGATCTGCTGATTAATTGCAGCGGTATACGGACCTCCTGGGTTTGCCACTGGTTTTTGATTCGTAGGAGGAATCATTCTTGTTGTGAAAATAAAGATATCTGAACGGTTTTCAAATTTTCCATCACTGACAACGGCATACCACGGATAGCTTGTTTCAAACGGCAGTCGAAAACTACAAGAAGCGTTTTTCCCGCTTTGAACATTATACTGAACGCCGACAAGTTCATCATCGGTAGCATGATAGAAATACACCGTAAGAAGACTACTATCATTATCACGAACACGGACTGATAAGGTGACTGATAAACCAACGTTTTCTGCACCATCCTTAGGAGAAGGATTGGTTGGTTTCATAGGTGGCTTTAAAAAAATACCGAGCGGATATCGATCCTGAACCGAACCTGAGACGTTATAAGGAATGTCTCCGATGCCGTCATGGTTTCGATCGCCATCGGTGTAATCATCCCAGTAGTTTCCCCGTTCTTCATTGTACCATTGGTTTCGTCCGGTGTCTTGAACTTGGACTTTATTTTTATAAAAGCGGTTATACGAAAAGATATTATTTTTTGACATACTTCCAAGAGATACGCCGAAAATTTTTGAGTTGTTGATATAATTATAGGTGATGAAATTGTCAGATCCGCTAATGAGCATCCCAATCTGATTTCCCGTGAATTTGTTTCGTTTGATTTCATGTTCAGATGAGTCAAGGTTGATCCCGTTTCCCTTACAGTTCTTAATCATGTTGTTGATAATTTTCGTTCTTGGGCTGTTTGATAGTTTGATCCCATCGTAGGTGCACAATGAAAACGTATTTTTTGTAATGTTATGCGTACCGGAGAGTGAAAAAACACCATAAACATCTCGATAAAAGGTGTTGTTATAGAAGATATTATTGGTTGACGACATCATCTGTACTCCTGCAGTCGAACACCAGGAAATGTTGTTGTTCGAAAAAACATTGTTGTTTGACGAAACAAGATTTACACCTCTTGTGTTGTTAATCCAGCAGCTGCCGATGGTGTTATCATTTGAGGAGGCAAAGTAGATCGCCCAGACGCTGCTTCGATTGATGATACAGCTTTGGATTGTGGTTGAATCGACTGTGGCATAGACAAGTGATACTGAACATTTATTGTTTGGATCAGTAAGGGTAAGGTTTTCTAAGGTGACAAACGGAGCAGTGATTTCAACTAGATAGCGATATAGCGGTCCATCTCGTTGGAGAATCGTCTGCGTTTTATTCAAACCAATAATAGATATCTGTTTCGTAATTTTCAATGTCTCATTGTAGACCCCTTCAAAAACATAGATCACATCGCCATCTTGTGCAACATCATGAGCATATTGAATTGTTTCATAGGGTTTATTGGCACTGCCATCGCGAATACCGACGACGATAGAATCATCAACATAGATGCTGCGTGCTGCTCGTGTTGTTTTTATACCACTAAGAGAGGTACCGATACAGAAAAGTATGCATAAACAGCAAATTACAATCGTTTTTGTTTGTTGTCCCATCCTCATATACACCCGATACCACAGAACGGTTAAGGGTATTTTATAGTTTTCTTAAATTGTTCCAGATGTTCAGACAGAGATACGTATAAGAGGTTGAAACGATATTCTCTGGTGTATGCATGTCTGTATCGGTGGAACGTTCAATCCGTTGCATGAAGGACATAAACTCTTAATTCGAACCGCGTGTGCTGTTGCTGGACCTGCTGGATCAGTCTATATTGGTATTACTTGTGGGACGCAGTTTTCATCATACAAAAAGATTCCCTCATATCGTGAGCGAAAAAAGATACTACAACAATTCATCCTTGAAGAACAGATTTCAACAACGATCTGTTTCGGCAGATTAACCGATAAATATGGCCCTTCGATTACCGATGATTTTGATGCAATAGTGGTGTCTCCTGAAACAAAACCAACTGCTGTTGAAATTAATCGTATTCGTCAAAGCAGGCAGAAAAAACCACTCCAGATCATTGAAATACCCTTTGTGCTCGCTGAGGATGCAAAGCCAATCAGCTCCACCCGGATTCGAAACAAGGAAATCGATATACACGGGCGCCTCATCTGTAGAGATTAATTTTATATAGCATGAAATGATGCGCTTGAACGGTGATTCTCTGATGACCTATGTGATCTTTGAAGTAAAATCGACTGATGTTGGTAAAATTAACACGATGACTGCTGATGATACCGTAAGTCGGCAGAGCATTCTTACTCGTGATGCATCATCTCTTGATTTGAAAGGAGATGCAACGTATCTGAAAATCGAAGGAAGTGCTGCTGGTATCAAACGAGCAGAGGAACTTGCGAAAAATCTAGGGTTTAAAAAACTCTCTGAGAAAGAAGCACACAGCATCAATGAAAAAATCAAAGAGCAAGAAGATTCTGCTGCAACTGGTATGGGTATGATCTTTGATTAACCCAAACAAATCGTTTTTTAAAGCGTCCAATACTCTTTTAATTCTTTTTTCAATTGTTGGAGAATTGTTGGATCGAGTGCTTTTGTTTCTGATACAGTATCGTGGTAGTGCAGTGGATGGTTGCAAAGTTGACCAAGTTGTGAGAGAACACATTTTCCAAGCCAGTTAAGATTATATCCTCCTTCAAGCGTACAAATAATTTTTGGTTGTATCTTTTGGAATTGCGCGATGAGTTCTCCGAAATAATCCGCGGTCAACCGTAAACCACCCAACGGGTCTGCATGGTGAGAATCAAAACCCGCTGAAATGAGGATGAGATCCGGTTTAAACTGACGTGCAATTGGGAGAAAAACATCATCCATGATGCGGGTTACTGTAGCGGTTCCATTTCCTGGTGAAAGCGGTGCGTTGACGGTATATCCCCGGCCGTTGCCTTCACCGATTTCATCGATATCTCCGGTTCCTGGGTAATGGGGTGACAGATGGAGAGATTGATACATCACATCATCTCGATCATAGAATATATACTGCGTACCGTTGCCATGATGGACATCATGATCAAAAATAAGAACGTGGTTTCCTTCAGTGGCTGCGTAGTGGTGCGCTGCGATAGCCGCATTGTTGAATAAACAGAATCCCATGGATCGATCATATCGAGCATGATGTCCTGGTGGTCGAACGAGGGCAAAACCATTATCAGCACGATCAGCAAGTACGTTGGCACAGAGTTGTACGACACCACCGGCAGCAAGACGAGCGACGTTGTAATCATTTTTACATACATAGGTATCTAAATCAATCCATGTATCGCCACGATCACTACAGTCTTTGACAAGTTGGATCATTTCAGGTGCATGGACCGTATACAACAGTTCTTCAGGAAGCATCTCAGGTTGTATCATCTTGATTGCATGGTACAAGGTGCTCTGTTTGAGTTCCTGAATAATGACATCAAGTCGCCGAGCGTTTTCAGGATGTCCTTGGTTATCGTGGTTGTTGAAGTCTGAAGAGTAGACAACCTGCGTTGTCATAGGCATCACGGGTACAGCATCAACCAAGAACGATATAAATATATTTTTTGAAACTTTAAGTAGCCCAAATGTATACTGAGTGATGGTACGGAGTTCTTTGATATGGCTGACATGTTGCTTGGTGTATCACCTGAGTTCTTGTATTTCCATGGAAAAAAACCACAGAAGATAGCTGAGGTTCATAAACCGTATTTTCTCGCATTTTCTCCAGATCATCAACCTCTTGATAGCGTACGAAAAAATCTGATTCATACCTGGGAGACACAGAAACAAACCCATGAAAAAATGGAAAAAATCGTTGGTTTTGGACCCTGTAAGACGTATCGAAGTTTTTGTGAATATCAAAAAACACGTGATGTCTTTAAAGTTTATACAAAGGCATCGTACATGGTACCAGAGGTGAGTGATTTTCTTTTTTTTGACCAGAATCTATGCACCGCTGAACATGATATTCCGTACCATCAACGGGTGCTTGTGGATCTTGCTGCTGAAAACAAAGCATGGCTTTTTGATACCCAGGGTGTGCCGACCAAGGCTAACATTTTTATTTATGACATTGAGATCGTAAATTACGAAGAAGGAAAAAAAGACCTTCCCATCGACATCATCGGATACGCAGATTTTACCATAACTTTTGCATCAGAAAAAAACCTTGATCGTGAGGAGTTTCATTTTGAACTCATTGATCTGCCGAAAAGTTGGGAAGAAGTTGAAGTTTCTCAACTTTGTGCACATTCAACTGATGACGAGATACAGAACCTGCTGAAACTATGTGATTTGATCACCTCTCATGATATTATCTCTGGGCATAACATCACCGGGTTTGATAATCTTCATCTCATTGGTCGAATAACAAAGCTTGCTCAGACCTATGCTGATTCAGTATCTCGAGAAGAACAACAAATCTTTGATGATTTTTTAACCAAGTGGAGTCGTTTTGATAAATCATTTCATTTCGGTGTTGGATCAGAAGTTGCACATCTGTACCCATGTAGCTTTGATACGTATCTTGCGGCACGGAAATTTTATCCATATCTTGATGATTACAGTTTGAAAACCATTGCTCCTTTTCTCAATGTCGTGATTCCAAATCGAATACACCTCGCCCCAGATCATATCAAAATTGATACAAAAACTCTATTGTATAACAAACAAGATATCCAAGAACAAATCGGGGTTACACTGCATTTACTGCAACAGGGGTTACCCCTTGCATTTACCACCTGCATGCCCTTTGATCTGCTGCTTCCTGCAGGTGCTGTCACCATGTGGGATCATATGGCATTGATCCGAGGGCATCTTGAAAAAAAAATCATGCCACCGCTGTGCCGTGTTGCTTCAATCGCAGAAACGCTGCTCCGTGATTTTTCCGATTGTTCAACAAAACAAGAGATCGTTACCAAGGCGAAACGGAAAAAAGAGCAGTTGTCAAAAGATTTTATTCGAGTGCTTAAATATGGTGATGAGATGCCGGACTGGGTTCTCTATCCCTATGTAATCTACAACGAAGCAGCAACCGATGAGGAAGACGTGCTTGGGTACCATATGCCCGGCGGTATGACCATCAAACCAGATAAAGATGTTAATTCACATTTTATTCCATGGTACCATGTTGTAGTTGCTGATGTTGGTGCAATGTATCCCACGATTCTTAAGGCGATGAATGTGGGTGCTGATTCAGTTCGTCTCGCAAAAAAACATGAAACTGCTGATGAATGGATCTGGTTGAAGAAACTTCCTGAGAAATTTTTTGAAACGCAAGATGTTCTCTGGCGGAGGGTTGCATCAACGGAGCGTTTCGCTGATCAAGGGTATATGCTTGGGGTGAAGATTGACCGTAAACCAGGTGTGGTAAATCGGAGCATGTCTGGCGTTATGAGTATGATCGGAAAGATCAAAAAAGAACTCCAGGAGGAAAAAAAACATGGAAGTACTTCATCTGAGGTTCAACGGTTAAAGATGATGTATCAAAGTATGAAGGGGGCTCGAAATGCGGGTACCCATGGTATTCTTTCAGCGCCGACGGTGACCGGACGGCAGTTTAACCTCTGGGGTGCTGCTGCGATTACGACGAAAGGTCAGATGATTCTTGCCGATATCTTAGAGTATTTAAACCAGAGAAATATTCGAGTCATCTATGGAGATACCGATGGGATTTATCTGGGATGTGCACGATCTGCTGGATGTATCCCAGCTTTTGCAAAGGCGTTGAAAGTAGACGTTGATGCTGATGATTCAAAGTGGCTAACAAAACCAGAGGTTGCCCTTGCTGCAATTGAAGCGTGTGATGCGAAATGGCAGCAACTGCTTCGGTATCCTGATTTTGATCTTGAGCCTGAAATCCATGATGCAATGTTGTTTGTAAAGCATAAAAATTATCTCATATTTGATATGATTAAAGATAAAATTGAGATGGTGACGAAAGGGAATAATTTTAAGGGTTCTGATAAGGCTGATATCGCACGGAAGGTACTTGAAGATATCATGATCAAAGTGTTACAGGATGTTCCTGAGTGGGATGACGAGGAAAAAACTCGAGAGAAGGTGAAAAACAGTATCCGTCTTCGAACTGCAGAGGTGGTGTCAACGCTTGATTTATCAAAAGTTGATCTTGAAGATTTAACCTTGATTCAATCAGTTCAACCGGCGAAGCGGTATAAGACAAATCAGGATGGCTCAGCATCTGTTTTTGGGCAACGTTCTGCAGCGTTAGAAAAACTCCTTGGCCGACAGATACGAACTCGGGTAAAGATGAAATTCGTCGTTACTAAAAAGCCATTGCCAGGTATCGAGAAACCGTCGAAGAGCGGAGTGAAACCTATCGATTATATGTATCCTGTTGAGCTAATTAAGGATCGAAAAGAAATCGATCTTGACTGGTATAAGAAGATGGTTGAAAACTATGTGCAGGGGGCATTTGGGTTAACGACGATTCAGAGTACGGAGCAAACAGGATTGGATGCATGGATGTGAAGAAACCGAAAGATTAAAGAACGAGATATGCTAATAGTACTGTAATGAACGTAATAAGTAGGGGGCATCTATAACTTGTCGAAAATGAGTTTTGAGAAAATCACAGTAATCGTGGTTTGCCTATGTTTTTTTGGAACAATTGTTTCAGCAGTACAAAGTATGAATGCTGAAATAAGGATTGCTCAAAAAGCAACTGACAACCAGATTGATTGTACCAAATGTGGTACGAATTTTTTTGAGGAGCCCGGATATCCACCACGGTACGTTATGAATGAACTCATCCTTGCACCTGACGAAGAACAATCACCAAAACCGACAGTTCTCCGAAGTCTTCCCGCTGCATTCAGCTGGCTTAACTATAATGGGGCAGACTGGACAACACCTGCTCGAAACCAAGGGAGCTGTGGAAGCTGCTGGGCGTTTGGCGCTATGAGCTGTCTTGAAAGCAGGATCAACATTGCGTGGAATACACCAACACTTGATATTGACACGTCTGAGCAGTACATTCTCTCTTGTTTACCCTCGTCAGGAAGTTGTAATGGTGGTAACTCCTACGCTGCGTTTAAATGCATCAAAAGTGAAACTGCGTTTGGGAACTACCGCAATGGCATCATCCCAGAATCATGTCTCCCGTATGCTGCAGAAGACACAGTTCCCTGTGAGGATAAATGCAGCGACTGGGAGCAAAAACTCATTCCAATCACCGCATGCGGTTTTTGGAATCCACGATACCCTGATGATATCAACGCGATTAAATCACAAATCATCAACGAAGGACCGGTGGTTACCTACTTTTATGTAACAAATCATTTTGCCAGCTGGGGAAACTCCCATCACAGCCCAAATGACTACTATCCGTACGTTCAACATGACAGCGCAAATCATGCAGTCTGTATTGTTGGCTACAAAGATGATCCTACCATACCTCATGGTGGGTATTGGATTGTGAAGAACAGCTGGGGGACCGGCTGGGGCTACAATGGTTTTTTCAATATCGAATACGGGAGTCTGAATATCGACAACGTGCAGATCACGTGGGCAACCTACGAGGCAGGACCTCAACCTGGCTTTGAGTTTACCCCAAAGAACCCAAAAATACATCAACCTATCCAGTTTCAGGATACCTCAACCGTACTCATTGGAGAGATTACCAGCTGGCTGTGGAATTTTGGAGATGGGCAGACTTCTTCTGAGCAAAACCCCACTCATCACTATTCCGAGGCTGGTGTCTACAACGTTTCCTTAACTGTTACCGATACAATGCTTCATGAAAAAACCATAACGAAAACGGTGTTCGTCGGCGATGATCAACCGCCTGTCACAAGCCTCATAGCAACAGGAAAAAAAGGCGCCCATGAATGGTTTATTGGATCAGTTACCATCCGCTTGACCGCGGTTGATACGTTCTCAGGTGTTGACTATATCATGTACAAACTTGATACCCAAGAGTATCAGCGGTATACAAAAAATATTATACTTTCAAGTAAAACTACTGAAGGCAGGCATACGGTTTCGTTTTATGCAGTTGATCGCTGTGGCAACCAAGAAGCAGAACAAACTGTTGACATCAACATTGACGCTTCTGATCCTGCCCTTCAGATTACAAAACCCGTTGAAAACTCACTGTATCTCTTCAATATGAAAATACCGAGTCAGTTGTATAAAACCGTGGTGGTTGGACCATTGATATCAACTGTTACAGCACGTGATGCAATCTCAGGTGTAGAGCGGGTTGAGTTCTACCTCAACAATGATTTGATTGGTGTTGATACTACTGAACCGTATCAATGTCTGGTCAATAACCGATGTGTTGGCTCACTATGTATTCTGAAAGCGGTGGTCTATGACAATGCCGGTAAAACCACGTTTGATTCATTACCTGTCAGTTTCTCCAGTTTCGGGCTGATAAAAAAATAAAATGTGCACCTGGTTCGATCTACTTTTTTTATTTAGGTACTACTTGTCAAGAATCCTGGTAGGAGTTGTACCATAAAGGTTTTTAAAGCAAATTAGCACAAGTAGATAGTGATAGATATGTTGATTGTTGGTCAAGTCTCCAGTAAGGAAGAAGCAAATGAGATAACGTTTATTGCAAAATTGTTTGTCGTTGGTCAACGTGCCCGGTTGCTTGCCCAACAAAAATAATGGTTACCTTGTTGTTCTTGGTTTACCGTGGTTAATAGAAAGGTTTACAGATGGTAAACCAGATGGAAGGTACGGGATGAGTTCTTCAAATGAGGAAATGACAAGGTCTGCATGCTGTGCAACCTCGTCTGGTGCATTGATTGCAACACCAAGTCCTGCCTTCTTGATCATGCCAACATCGTTTGGACCATCGCCAACTGCAATTGTTTCTTTCATTGAAATCTGGTGGTACCGACAGAGATTTTTCAGAATATGATACTTGCAGACTGAATATATTTTTCCCTGATACTTTTTCAACCCAGAATTATGGATACGTAATTCACCTGTTGCAACACGGTTCATATCAAAGAGGAGATTGTTGCCAAAAGCATAGTGAAAGTTCAATCTTTTTTTTAGATCATCTGCAAGAAACTGATAGCTTGCTGTTGCAATCGCAGTAATTATCGGCTGCTGTGAAAGGAGAGCGGCTAACTCGGAAACATACGGGTTGTAGGGGATTTGTCTGAAGATTGCCAAGAGTTCTTCTTGAGTATACCCTGCAAAGAAACGTCCAATCTCGATAATCTTAGTATATGATTTCTGAGTGCTTGCAAGGATTTTTGAGAGCTCATCTGAGAACCCAAGTCGTTCAGCGTAGACATGAATGGTTTTATCTCGAAGAAGCGTGCCATCCATATCAAAAAGGATTAATTTGTACTGCTGTTTTTTCTGAAATGTCATTCGTTTTTCCTCAGGTTATTTGAGAATATCTGATACACATTTTTCTGTGAGTGCATCAATAGGTTCGGTAGCATCAAGAATGGAGAAACGATTTCCCCTACAAATTTTTTGATAATTTTTCTGAACTTTTTTGAGAAAATCATACTGCTCAAACGGGATTCGTTCAGGTCGAGTTTGGATTCGCCTGAGTGCAAGCTCTGGATCGATATCTAAATAGTAGGTTCGCGCTGGGGTAAGAATTCGGTTTTTCGACAGTTCCTTGAGCCAGACGATTGGTTTTTTCAGATGAGGCTCTAGTTGCACTCCTTGATATGCATAGGTTGATTCTGCATAGCGGTCGCAGAGTACAATTTTTTGTTCATCAAGCCATCGTTGAATATCTCTGCAGTGGTTGATTCGATCAGCGATAAATGCAAAAGCGGTAACAAACGGATCAGCATGTGTCGTGATGCAGTGTTTAACAAAAACACCGAGATCAGAAGTGGTTGGCTCAACCGTAAGAACTACAGGATACCCTTGTTCTGAGAGTTTTCTGTAAACATGCTGTGCAATCGTTGATTTTCCAGAACCATCGATACCTTCAAAGGTTACAAAGCGTTTCATGATTTCTGTTTCCCTTGTTTCCATCGGTACTGGTAATAACTGAGTGGGTGTTTTATCTTTTTGCAAAGCTCATCCATTTTTTGCGTTGGGCAGATGCCGAAGGTGCGCATTTTCTCACATCCTGGTGATTTATACGCAGTTGTTGAAGATTCACCCGTGATATGGTCCACTTGATATCTGGTTTTCTCCTCTTCAAAATCTGGCGCAGTGCTGAATAACTTAAGGATCTCTTCTGATCTAAGGTTCAAAGAACTGAGAAATGCAACAAGTGCAAAACGACCCATATGCGGTACATTTTCCCCGGATTGCATTGCTGCTAACAGATCTTTCATGCAGGGCGGAAGATGTTCACCTGATAGTTTTCCAACAGGAATCATCTCAGCTTTTTTATGATGGAGTAGTGCAATATTTTTGAACCGTTCAATATCTGCAGCAAAAACTTCTTGAACAAGCGGCTCACATCGTCGTCCATCAAGTTCTTGGTTGAGTCGCCTCCACAAGGTCTCCCGTATCAGTCGTGCACATTCTCTAGGAGTTAGCAACACATAGCCTTTTACAACATCTCGATTCACCATCTTCCATTCTTTATAGTGAGTCGGAGCAAAGCGAAGATAATCTTTGAAATAGAGTTTGACTTTATCAGTATCTTCGTCAAGTGCAACGGTGAGACGGAGTTCTGAAGCTATGTGAAGCAGAGACTGCAGCGGCTCATTGAGAAGATGCTGATAAACTGCGTATGCTTCTCCAAGAGCATATCTCCGTTTGATGTAGGTATCACCAACACAGACAGCAATCATCCGAGCGATCGGGTACGACAGTATTTCCATGAAATAATCAGAATCTGAAACCATAGTTGGTTGTGTAATGGTTCGTTTTTGAAGAGTACTTTCAAGTCGTTCTAATCCAAGAGTTCGGGCCCGTTCGTAGATAATGTCGGTAAGTAGCTCATTGATTGATGGACCGTTCTCTTTGATATATTTTTTTGTTTCCTCAAGAAATGGGTATTTTGCAAGCGTCGCAAGATCAGTCATGGGAAATAGATGAAATCTCTGGTGATTAATGAAGTTTACCACGATGATTATATCTAAATTTTAAGTAGTAGAAACACATTATGGCAATCGTTTTTATCAGGGCTCGTAGCTTAGACTGGCGGAGCGACTGGCTCATAACCAGTTGGTCGCAGGTTCAAATCCTGCCGGGCCCATACCCTTTTAACAGGAGAAAATCACAGGCAGAGTTGCTGTTTTTAGCCAAACTCTGGTTTCACCTTATGCTGTCCTCTCACACCATTATTACTCTGATGTGATCTGAGGGCGCTGTGGATCCAACTTTTGGGGTACTGATTGTAGTACATTTCTGCATAGTGAATGTAGTTCTCAGTCACTTTGATGTCAGTATGACCGAGCCAGTTCTTCACGGTGTACGGCTCGAAATGTCCAGTTTGGATCTTGGTCTCGATCAGTCGAGAGACAGCACACCAGTGCCTCATGTCATAGGGGCGAAAATGATCACAGAGTTTTCTTCCGCAATGTCCAAGTTTGTAGCCGAGTTTTCCTACGGTTACTGGTTTTCCGCTGGGCCACAAGTATAGCGCGTTTCCTGAATATTGGTTTTCGACTTTTGGTCGCCATTTGTCAATCCAATTCTTGAGGCTTTTGTGGGATTGCGAACTCAAGATGTGTTTTTCAGGTAGGATTGTTCGTTTCTGTCGATGTTTCTTGGTTTCCGTTATGGTGATACTTCCTCGTCCCTGTGAGTCAATGATCACATCGTCAACAGTCATCTCGCAGATCTCACTCGGCACTCTCCATCCAATCATAAAGCTGTGATAGAACAAGTATTGGTAGAGAGCATTCTCATAGGAATCTTCCGAGTGTTTGCTAGAGAAGAATTTTTTCACTGTATCTGGGAACGGCAGAAGTCGTTGTCCGTTCTCTGGTGCATAGGGTGGTTTGTATGGCCAGATTGGTATTCCGAATGCTTCAAGGAACATTCGCATGGTCTTCCATTCGTGTTTGAGCGCATGCGGTGATGCTTGTTCGATTTCCTCTCGATAATCCATGTGTCTACGGAAGTTCTCATAGTTAGGATTTTTGAAATCCACTGGCATCAGATGATGTTCCATAAAGCGTGCGTATCTAAGTCGTTTTTCGATGGTTGAAAGCGACAATCGTTTTTGGAAATACGACCATACTGCAACATCTAAGAAAGATGAATCCTCAGGTTTTAGGGTGATTGGGCAATTAAATCTATGAAGTTTTTTAATTACATATTCAAGTTCACCCATATCCTTTCCATACTGTTTGTTTTGGTCGATAGGTTGGCCTAATAGTTCGAATATTTCTATCCATTTTTCACAACTACCTCCCACCAATTCATCAAATGAATTGGTATAAACCGAAATGGTTTTGCTGTTAAAAAAATCGATCGTCTGCTGGGTTTGATTTCCATTGGGAAAAGATTTATAGCATCTGTTTTCTTCATGTTCTCGGGGGTTTGATAGCACCAATATCAGACCTCCAGGCCCCTTGAGTACTAACCCTACTCTTGGGGTCATTAGGATTATATTTTAGGTCTATTTTCTACAGGAGTAACTCTACGAGACTGTAAGGAGTGTTTCTCCTTATATACTCCTGGGTGGGTTCACTGAAAGTATTCCTATAAAATAAGGTAATAAACGATGAATATTACGTCTTCTGTCGAAAACCTATCCAAGAGATGACGAAAAAGAAAGGATTCTTCGCTTAATATGGGATTTTCCAGTTTAGACGATCTTCTTATTGACCATAATTTTGAATCCATTTGCCTTTGCTTCTTTCTTCAAAGGAGCAAAAAAATGTTCTTGACTCTCACTTATCGCGGATAGCTCAAAATCTCTCCCTGTTGTCAATTTCAGCACTGGAACAGGCCTGTATTCCTCATTGTTTATTGTAACATTCTTCAGATTAGTGAACAGGATCATTTTTAGAAGCCCATCTTTTATATCTTCTAACGATGGGAGTTTCTCTCCTTTCGTATGTTTCCCCTCTATTAGATGTATATCTTTTTCATGCAGTTCAAATTCATCGACGGTGAAAAAGTAGTACCCACCAAGGTAATTTTTTATCGTCAACGTAGCCTTGTTTCCTGTTAATTTTTCTTTTGGTTGTTTAGTGATACTTTCTCGTTTCTGAGCTTTCTCCGCCAAATTTCTTGATAAATTCATGAACGATTCTTTACCCTTGAGCAACTCTTTGATTCTTTTTTCAGCAGAACTACGAGAATGCATTTTCACCCCTAATTTTTGAGATATCGTTTCGTATGACTCCAACGCTTTTCTGCCGATTTTTCCCACATGTTCGATTTGCGCGAGATTCCAATGTAACGCATCAGATTGATACGACAACAATTTTTTCATTTCTTTTTTCACATATCTGATGTCGAATCGTTGTTTCGTGATTTTATTTTTGTATCGTGAGCTCTGCACAGCATCACTGTAATACGATATGATGACGTAGACCCCAAGAAGACTCATCAATGATATCGTATCCCATTGTAAAAAATCTCGATCTCCATCAAACCCTTCATCCTTCACGATGGGGATGATTGTAACTCTCCGCCCAGAGAATTTGAGAGAGTCATACACACGTGCATACGGGTACGATCGTGTTCTCTTTGCTGATACCCACCAGCTCACTGCAATCTGATTTTTCTTGTTAACCGAAAGAATGAACGTGGTATCATTTTCCAGCGCGATGCCCAGTTTATCGAAAGAATAGGTGTTTAATTCTTTGCACAATAATGGTGTGTAATCGATTCCTTTGATACTCGCGAAAATATCCATGCATTAAACCTCTACTGCGTTCGTCATCGGCTGTTTTTTCATCCATGGTTTTTCCCGGACAATCACTTCAAAAGTATCAGTATTTCCATCTAATCGTTTTTGTCCATCGAAACCTGTTTTTTTCTTCACAATCGGAATCAATTCTTCCTTGATTTCTATCCCGATGCTGTTTCGACCAAGATCCCGGGCAACCTTCATCGTCGTTCCAGAACCAACAAATGGATCAAGCACAGTTTCACCAACATAAGAAAATAAGGTTATTGCTCGGTATGGCAATTCTTCAGGGAATGCGGCAATATCTTTTTCAAGAGGGGAGCCTGGAAGCACATTATTCATCTCCCATAGCGTCATAAACCATTTCTTATCTTGGAATTTCTTCGTATCAATTTTAGATTGTTCCCTTACTTCTTGTGGTATTGACTTGTAGTCGAACTTGCCTTTTTGGAAAATGATGATGCTCTCAAGAAGATTATCCGGATAAAAATACATAGGATATGGATTTTGCAACATAACACCACTTCGTCTGCTAATTCTCAGATACCCATCTGGTTTTTTCCATGTAATTCTGTCTCTGTAGTTGAATCCTGCATCTAAAAAAATACGTGTAGCATCTGCAATAATCGGAAATTTTTCTCCGTTCACTAACATATCATCGATATTAAGAACAACAATTCTGCCATCGTCCACAACCCGATAAAGCTCTTTAGAAACTCGACGGAGAACACCAAGATACTGTTGATAATTTTTGAATAGCCCTTCGTAATCGAATGGAGCATTAAAATAAGGAGGCGATGTCACCACTAAATGTACGCTTTTGTCTGGAATCTCTGGCATGTCCATACAGTTACCGATAATGAGTTTGTGGTGTGTCATAATAAACCTCCGTAAAACCACATATATCTTATCCTTTTAAGAGTTTTGTATTCGCTTTTCATAAGAAGCAAATAAGATATTTATAAAAAAGAAAAGAAAAAAAGAAAGAGATAGATTCAATTGCCGATAAAAATAAAAACAGAGTTGGATTTTTTCACAAAACTCTCCTAAAATTCTCTCCTGTTGTTCTCCTGGAGTCCTGCCGGGCCCACTACTCACAACAGGAGAGGCTTTGCCAAGGCTAGCCGAATTTGAACTGGCTTTATATTCACCGGGTCATCTATGTTTTGGGTCTGTCAAATGGAACACACCAGTTAGTTAAAAGTTTGTCATTGTTAATAGCAAACTTTTTAAAAAAACCTGCCATTACAAATCATATGAACGTTGAAGAACTCAAAAGAATAATTATCACCCAAAAAGAAGAAATTGATGAGACGTTTACACGAGAAAAAATCATTGACCGAATGACGCCCACTGATCATCTTCTTCAGCTTCTTTCTCATCCGAATATCCTCGCGATCCTAGGAGCACGACGGGCAGGCAAATCCATATTTTCAACACTCCTCCTAAAAGGAAAAAAATATGGTTACCTCAATTTTGATGACGAACGACTTGTTGATTTCAAGCCTGAGAAACTTGATCTCGTTCTTCAAGGGTTTTATGAGCTCTACGGTTCAGATATAGACTATGTTATCCTTGACGAAATCCAAAACGTAGAGAGCTGGGAACTCTTCGCGAATCGGCTGAGACGAACAAAAAAGGTGATATTAACAGGGAGTAACTCAAAACTTTTATCTGGAGAGCTTGCTACCCATCTCACCGGAAGGTACAGTGATTTCACTCTGTATCCTTTTTCATTTCAAGAATTTTTGGCTCTGAAGGGAAAAACTCCGCCGAGAGAAGCGCTGTATTCAACGAAAAAAATATCTGAACTTAAGAACCTCGTCAGAGACTATATCTCTCTTGGCGGTTTCCCAGAGGTTCACAAGTTTGGGAAATCAATACTCCTGAAAACCTATGAAGATATCATCCAAAGGGATATTCTGCTCCGATATAGAATAAAAAACAAAACAACGTTCAAAGAGTTGAGTAAATATT